>JAFASL010000788.1 GCA_019244535.1 Alphaproteobacteria bacterium | reverse complement strand
CGAGGCAGCGGTCGAGCGCGGCGGTGACGATCGGCACATCCGGGAAGGTCGAAGTTACATTCTCGACCCCTTCCGGGGCGGCGACGAGGCAGACGAACTTGATCGAACGCGCCGCCAGTTCCTTGAGACGCGAGATCGCCGCCACCGCCGAATTACCGGTGGCCAGCATCGGGTCAACCAGGATGACATCGCGCTCGGCCAAATCCTCCGGCAGTTTCAGGTAGTACTCGATCGCCTGTAAAGTCCGCGGGTCGCGATAGATGCCGATATGCCCTACCCGCGCTGACGGCAACAGGTCGAGCATTCCGTCGAGAATGCCGTTGCCGGCGCGCAGGATCGAGACGAGGCACAGCTTCTTCCCGGCAAGCAGCGGGAAGGCTCCGCTTTCGAGCGGAGTCTCGATGACCGTCGGCTCGAGGGGCAGCTCGCGCGTCGCCTCATAGGCCAACAGCAGACTGATCTCGCGCAACAGCCTGCGGAACTCCGCAGTCGAGGTGTTCCGGTCGCGCATCAATGACAATTTGTGCTGGACGAGCGGATGCTCGACGACGGTTATCCCCGCCTTGAGCTGTCGCATTATCAGGCTCCTAGAAGACCGTTCCGTCGCTGATGATTGTGAGCGGCGGGGCGCCGCCGGGTCGGCGTTCGAGCGCGATGGCGCGGCCCGCGGCCCAGCTCCCGCCCTCGAGGACGCGGGCGAGCGGGAACTGGTCGGGGGTTTTGCCGAGGCGCTGCCGCACCGCGACGGCAAGACGGTCAAGTAACGCTACAGTGAGGGCCCGCCATTCGACGACGGGTTCGCTCTGCGCGTCGAGCGGCGTTCGCACAAGTCTCGGGTCGCGTGGCTCGATTACCCCGCAATCAATGAAAAGGCCGCCGTTTCGGTACTCGGCAAGACCGGTTAGGCCGTCGATGTTGGTTATCGGCAATCCAGCCGTCGTCAACGGCTCGACGAGCGAATAGGCGAGCCATTGGGTAAGTTTGTGAAACGGGACCAGCCCGGTTCCGGGTACGGCCGGGTGGTGGCCACAGTCGCCGAGCGGAACCCCGCGGAGGCTGATGCGCGCGGGCCATATCGGCGCGAATGCCTGCAGCAAAACGCGCAGAATTTCAGGAGCCGTCAGCTCGTCGCCGCGCGCCAGCCAATAGTCGTATAGATTTCCTGGTCGGCCAGGGGAGCCGAACAACGTAGGGTCCGACGCGCAAACTTCGCCCATCCGGCGCAGTAATGCGGCCCGCCGGTCGATCCCGGCAAGCTCATTTCCTGCAACGTGCTGAAAGGCCAGGGCGAGCCTGTTCGGCGTGACCCGCGACAAGGCCTCGGCATCGGCTCGCCATGGCTTGGCGGGATCGGTTGAAAACAGCCCACCCTGCATCGCGCGCAAGCTCGCGACGGCGAGACCCTCGGAGCGCGAAAAGGTTTGCCCCGTCTCGGCCTCGTAAAACGACCACTTCGGCCCGGCCCCCGCGTCGAGCAGGACCGAGGCGACGGCCAGATCGATTTGCGCCCGCGCCAATTCGGCTTTATCGGCCTCCGGCGCGATTTGCGATGTGCGGTCGACCCCTCCGGCCGAGAAATGCCGCCACCGGCTGTGATAAGGCACCTCGAGGTCGGGATAGCGCTGCAGCGTGATGTCGGCGACGCGGCGGACCGCGTCTCCGAGCCGCGAAATGACAAGCTGGAAATGAGAGGTTTCGCCGCGTTCGGCAGCGGCAAAGACGGTGCCGCAACGGGCTCGTACGGCGGCCGCCGTCAGCAGCTCGCCAGCCTGCTCAATCGTCGAGGGCACGGCCCAAGATGTGGCTGAGCTCTCGCGGATCGGGAATCCCGGCTGGCGCGAAATAGCCCGCGGCCTTCTTGGCCTCGATCTCGACCGCCGCGTCCGGCGGCACCAGCCGGTCCGGGATCGCGACCTGCTCGACGACCTCGACCCCCTGGCTCGTCAGCGCGTCGCGCTTCAAGTTTGACATTGAGACCCAGCGGTCGATCCGCCGGATGCCAAGCCAATGAAAGACATCCGGCATCAGCTCCTGGAAACGCATGTCCTGTACGCCGGCGACACACTCGGTGCGGCGGAAATAGGTTTCGGCCCGGTCGCCGCCGGACTGGCGCTTTCGCGCGTTGTAGACCAAGAATTTGGTGACTTCGCCGAGAGCCCGCCCCTCCTTGCGGTTGTAAACGATCATGCCCACTCCGCCCTGCTGGGCGGTCTGGACGCAAACCTCGATCCCATGAACGAGATAGGGGCGGCAGGTACAGATGTCCGAGCCGAACACGTCCGAACCATTGCATTCATCGTGGACGCGGCAAGCGATCACCGTCTCCGGCTTCGGAAGCTTCTCGACTGCGCCAAAGAAATAGACCGTCATGCCGCCAATCGGCGGCAGCAGGACTTCGATGTCGGGCCGGGTCACGAGTTCCGGGAACATTCCTCCGGTCTCTTCGAATAGGGTACGCCGTAGATCGGTTTCCGGGACCCCGAAGCGTGCCGCGATCCCTGGCAAATGCCATACCGGATCGATCGCTGTCTTGGTGACGCGGATCTCACCATTGTCGAGCAGGACCTCGCCATCGGGCCGCAGGGTCCCGTCGGCAATGAGCGGGCGGAACTCCGGCGTCGTGATCCGCGCCCGAGTGACCGCGATTGTCGGACGGATGTCGATACCAGCGCGGATATGATCCGCAAAGACCTCCCCCGCCAGATGGCCCCATGGGTCGAGCGAGACTATTTTCGCGGGATCGCCCCAATGCGAGTGCGGCCCGATCAGCGTGGCCGGCGCGGTGTCAGTGAGATCCGGCCGATGATCGCGCGCCAAGGCGCGCGTTGCGACGGCAAGCGCGCGGTAAACCGCGTAGGCACCTGAGTAGGACCCGACCGCGTTCCGGTAGCGCGGCTCGGCTGGGCTCGCGACGACAGGCCCACGTTCGGCCGAAATCGGCGCGCCCCACCGCAACGGCAGAGCGCCGCGGCCCGTTGTCCCCGGGTGGGACGTGAGCCGGATGTGACGCGGTGGGGAGAACTCCATGCTATTTTTCGCGCAAAGATCAGAAATGGATAGGGTAGTGAGGTTATCAACAGCATGCAACGTGACCAAATCGCGTCACGATAGTGCGAGGGGATCGAAATGCCCTCGGTGTTCGGCAGTCGTATACTAAGTTAAACTCGTTTCAGTTCGGTTTCCGGCCATGGTCCCCGATGACTGAGCCGCTCTCACGCCTCGACCCACGCAAGTTCCAGGATCCCTTCACGACCGCCAAGGGCGACCGGCGAGCGCATGTTGCCCTCAAATCCCTTGACATCCTGTGGTTCAACACCGGCACGCTGTGCAATCTTACCTGCCAGCACTGCTATATCGAATCGTCGCCGAAAAACGACCGGCTTGCCTACCTGACGGCTGCGGAGGTCGCCGGGTACCTCGACGAGATAGAAACCAGCGGTCTGCCGACCTCGCTAATCGGGTTCACCGGTGGCGAGCCTTTCATGAACCGCGAGCTGCCGGAAATGCTCGATGATGTTCTATCGCGTGGGTACCGCGCGCTGGTTCTTACCAATGCGATGAGACCGATGGCGAAATGCGAAAAAGCTCTGCTGCGGCTCAGGGATCGCTTTGGCGACCGGATGACGATCAGGGTGTCGATAGACCATTATGGGCGGCAGGTGCACGAGGTCGAACGGGGGAGGCGGAGCTGGCGCCCGACCATCGACGGGTTCTTATGGCTCGCCCGCAACGGCTTCTCGCCGCATGTTGCCAGCCGCCGGCTCTCCGGAGAGCCGGAAGCGGCGATCCGCGACGGGTTCGCCCGCCTGTTTGCCGAGCTGGGCGTGGCCACCGATGCCAACGACCCGGTTGCACTGACGGTCTTCCCAGAGATGGATGTCGCCGCCGATGTCCCGGAAATCACCGAAGCGTGCTGGGGTATTCTCGGAAAGTCGCCGGAGAGCGTCATGTGCGCCTCATCGCGGATGGTTGTGAAGCGGAAGGGTGAAGCGCATCCGGTCGTCCTCGCCTGCACCTTGCTTCCTTACGATCCCCGTTTCGAGCTCGGCCGGACGCTTGCCGAGGCCGCGGGCGCTGTGCCGCTCAACCACCCGCATTGTGCCAAATTCTGCGTGCTCGGAGGTGGTGCCTGCAGCCGCGGGTGAAGCCGCACTCCCTTGGGCAGCGGGCTAGAACAGGGTCGATGCCATGGCCTGTTTTAGAATTTCGGTCCAGCCGTCCCAGATCATCCGCAGCGCGACAAAGGTGATGATTCCGAGGCCGACCCAGGAAATCCAGTAATGGCGATCGAGGAGCCGAGCGATCCAGGTCGAGGCGACACCCATTAGCGCGACCGAGAGGACGAGGCCAAAGGCCAGCAGCCAAAAGTGATCCCGTGCTATCCCCGCAACCGCCAGAACGTTGTCGAGCGACATCGAAACGTCGGCCAGTACGATGCGCGTCAGCGCGTCCATCGAGGTAGTCCGGTGCAAGCGCTGCCTGACCCGGCAGCACTCCACCCGACCCACATCCGGGTGGTCAGGGTTCTGCGCGTCGCGGATCTCGCGGTACATCTTCCAAGAGACCCATAGCAGCAGAATGCCGCCCGCCAGCGTTAGGCCGATAACGGCAAGCAGCTGCACGGCGAAATAAGCAAAGAGAATGCGCAGGACCGTGGCGGCTGCGATCCCGAGCATGATGACCCGCCGCCGCCGCTCGACCGGAAGACCCGCCGCCGCCATTCCGACGACGATCGCGTTGTCTCCGGCAAGCACCACGTCGATGATGACCACCGACAAAAGTGTGCCGAGTTGATTAACCCCGATCAGCACCTTCGCCACATAGTCACTGATCCGCGCACCGTCGAGACCCGTAACGATGCCGACAGCAGCCGATTTCCGCCCATCGATGCGCCTTTCGGCTTTCTATGCGGCGATCTTTCTGGTGACCGGAATTCAGCTCCCGTTCTGGCCGGTCTGGCTCTCTTCACGCGGACTGACCGCTAGAGACATCGGTCTCCTCCTTGCGGCGGCGATCTGGGGCAAGGTGCTCGCAGCGCCGGCGATCAGAGCTATTGCCGACAGAACGAGACATCGTCACTTGCTGATGGCGGCACTCGCGGGAGCTGCTATTGCCGCCTATGCGGGGCTTCTGCCGGCTAGCAGCTGGTGGCTTCTGATCTTGCTCAATCTCGTCGCGCTGACCGCGCAATCGGCGCTCATGCCCCTCGGCGACGCCGTCACCCTCGCCGCTGTCCGTTCGCAAGGCCTCGATTACGGCCGCATCCGTTTATGGGGTTCGGTAAGCTTCATTGTCGCATCGATCGCAAGTGGAGCGGCGCTCGCGTCGTCCTCCGGAAGTGCCGTGCTTCCGCTGGTGCTCGTCGCGTCGATGCTTGTGCTGCTCGCGTGCCTGGGTGTCCCTCAGATTGGCCCGATGAGGAGTTCTGAGCGGGCAGCGGGCTGCGGACCGTGGCGGGAGACCTGAGTTTCTGGGTTCTCACTTTATCCGGGTCGGCGCTTCAGGCGAGCCACCAAGTCTCTTATGGCTTCGGGACGCTATACTGGCGCTCGCTTCATCTATCTGACACGACCATCGGCTGGCTTTGGGCGAGCGGCGTCCTCGCCGAAATCCTACTCTTTTGGCAGGCTGGACGCCTGCTGGCCCGTCTCGGGCCAGTCCGATTGGTGGCACTCGGCGGAGCTGCGGGCATGCTCCGCTGGATCCTTACGGGAACCTTGACCTGGTTGCCATTCATTGCGACGCTGCAGATGCTGCACGCCTTAACTTTTGGAGCCAGCTACGTTGGAGCAGTGCACTTTCTGTCGCGGTCTATTCCAGCCTCCGCGGCGGCGAGTGCGCAAAGCCTCTGTGCCGCATTGTCGTCAGCTCTCGGCGGCGGATTGGCGATGATAGCCGCAGGGAGCACTCTATGCGGCTCACGGAGGAGGCGCCTACTATTTCATGGCCGCCCTCTCCGCAGTTGGGTTGGTAGGAACGGCAGCGCTATCCCGGGTGGCTCCCGCTCAACGAAAGCTATAGCGTTCATTTGCGCCATGCCGGTCACTGCAGGCGGCATGGCGCGTATTTATCGTCCAGCGTGCTTTGGCTACCTAGAACAGGTTGGGTGAACTCCGTCCGCGGCGTGGGCGACCGCGTAATCATGGAATGCCTTTCCGTCGAGGGTGCTGGCCAGCTTGAGCATCTCGGTAGATTGTTGGCAGAATTGCCCGGTAGGGATCACAGCTTGCTTGCGGGCGGCCTCGTTTGCGAGGCTGGTCTGCCAAGCATCAAACGCACTCTTCGGATTGCGTGCTCCGGTGCGGCGGAAGTGATCGATCATGGCGTTTTGGTAGCGGATGATCGCATCCTTATTGCGGGCTCGAAATTCGCCGTAGACTGTATCCCTGCAGGCCGAGCTTATGACCATCAGATTTGTTTGAAACAACAGCGCCTGTTCCGCTTCGATGTCGCCCGGCGAATAGCAATTCCGGTCGGCCGCGTGCGCATTCGAGACCGACGCGACCAGCAGCGCGGCGGCCAAAACGACTTTTCTCATCGCAATTCCCCCAAAGCAATGTCGCGACGGGACAGCTTACCTATGGAGCTCTATCAATTTCAAGAGCAACAGCGTCAGGTGTCGGACAAATCTTAAGTACAAAGCCGTGTTCTTTTCGCTTGAGAAAGGTACACGTGGCCCAACCAAAAATTGGTGAGAGTGGTGAGTTTTGTGCCAAAAGGTGAGTACCGATAGACAACTTGCGTGAGGGAAATCAGAATTTTGCTAAGCGCTGGTGTCCGTGGCGGAGCCTGAAAATCCCGACCTGTTAAAGAGGTAAGATGGCCGGAATGATCGTCCTGTTTACCGATTTCGGCCTTGAAGGACCCTATATCGGTCAAGTCAAGACGGTATTGCACCGGATCGCACCCGGCGTTCCGGTGATCGATCTGTTTGCTGACCTTCCCGCGGCAAAGCCAAAGCCAGCCGCCTATTTGTTGGCTGCCTACAGCGCGTGGTTTCCGCCAGGTACGGTATTTCTCGCGGTCGTCGACCCTGGAGTCGGTGGAGATCGAGCCGCGGTCGTGACCAAAACCGATTCCCACTGGTATGTCGGTCCGGACAACGGCTTGTTCGAAATCGTCGTGCGGCGTGCCGGTCGCGCCCGCTGTTGGGAAATCCCAGCGCCGCCGGATGGGGTGTCGGCAAGCTTTCACGGCCGCGATGTGTTCGCGCCGGCGGCGGGGCGGCTCGCGCAAGGCGAGGTGCCAGCCGGCCGGTCTCGAGCGGAGGGGACTGCCGGCCATTCCGATTGGCCGAACGACCTCCCAGAGATTGTCTACATCGACCGATTCGGCAATGCGATTACCGGCCTGCGTGCGGCGATGGTGCCGGACCGCGCGTGTCTTGACGCTGCCGGGCGGGTGTTGGCGCGCCGGCGGACATTCTCGGATGTCACGGCCGGCGAGGCATTCTGGTACGAGAACTCGAACGGGCTCGCCGAGATTGCCGTCAACTCCGGCCGCGCGGATGTTGCGCTCGGCGTCGGCATAGGAAGTCCCGTGACCGTTCTACCGTGATTGGCTGAGGTCGCTCTCAAGGCGGCGGGCTGATGGTCTTGGCGCCCGGAGGCACCCTCAGCTGGCGACGCCTCTGAAGTCTGTGGACGAGCCATACGGCCACCGCGAAGACGATAAAGACGATCAGCATGACGAGGCTGAACGAACGCACGAGGTGGCCGAGCACCGCTCGGAATGCGTGTCCAACGAAGTAGCCGAGCGCAACAAAGCTCCCGGCCCACAGACCGGCGGCCAAACAATTCAATGTGAAAAACCGCTTCCAATGGACTGCGCTCAGGCCCATTGCAAAGGACGAGAAATTGCGCACCCCGTAGATGAAGCGGAAAGACAGGATAAAGCCGGTATTGTACCGCTCGAGCCAATACAACGCCGATTCGACGCCGTACCGCCATTTCGGAAATCGGTTGAGCAGCCGCAGACCGAAATGGCGCCCGATCCAGAAATAGGTCTGATCGCCGGAAAAGCTGCCGAGCCAGGTTGCTGCGAGCAGCAGCGCCGGGTTGAGCAGGCCTTGCGCCGCGGCGAAGGCGGCAAACAGCACGAAGGTTTCGCCTTCGAGAAAGGTCCAGATGAAAGCAATCAGATAAAAGTACGCGCCGTGTTCAGCGATTAGCTGAGTGATATCCATTCCCGACCCGTTCCTGCCCTACCGAACCGCCCCGGGCCGTGGCTGGAGCGCGCCCCCTCGATGCACTTCCGGCGTGGCGCATGCTATGTTTTTCGGCGTTGCCGGTCGAGCAAAATTCCCGCACCACCGGGTCGGCGTTCAAGGAATGGTTCCGCAGCAGAGGCGACGCGCTACAACAAAGGAGCGGAAGCGATGGCCGGATTGTACTTCGAGGAGTTTGAAGAAGGTCAGGTCTTCGAACACGCGATCAGCCGGACCGTCACCGAGATGGATAACGTGCTGTTCAGCACATTGACGATGAACCCGCAACCGCTGCACCTCGACGAGGAATTTGCCAAGCAGACGGAATTTGGCCAACGCCTGGTCAACAGCCTGTTCACCCTCGGCCTCGTCATCGGCATTAGCGTCGGCGAGACGACGCTAGGGACGACGGTGGCGAATCTGAGCATGAGCGATGTCCGGTTTCCAAAGCCGGTGTTTCACGGGGACACATTGCGGGCACGGACGATTGTAAAGTCGAAACGGCGCAGCCAGTCGCGGAGGGACGCCGGCATCGTCGAGTTTGAGCATCAGGGAATCAACCAGCGCGGCGAGACCGTCGCGGTCTGCCGGCGCGCCGGCCTGATGAAATGCCGATCGGCGGAGGGGTGAATGCGCTCCCTGCTGTTCGTCCCGGCCGACAGCGAGCGCAAGCTCGCCCGTGGGCCGCAATCAGGCGCCGACGCACTGATCCTCGATCTCGAGGACTCCGTGGTGCCGGCGAACCGGCCACTGGCGCGCCGTCAGGCGCGCGATTTTCTCGCCGCGACCTTGGGCGGCGAATGCCGCCGTTATGTGCGGATCAATCCGCTGTCGAGCGGTGTCGCGCTCGATGATCTCACAGTCGTGGTGCCGGGAAAACCGGAGGGCGTGTTGCTGCCGAAATGCGTGCCCGAGGATCTCCGGGTGCTCGATCATTATTTGTCG
>JAFASL010000726.1 GCA_019244535.1 Alphaproteobacteria bacterium | reverse complement strand
ATGCGGTGGTCAACTTCGTCCAACCAATCATGGCAGGGTCGGCGCGGCCGCGCATGGTCAACGCCGTGCTGCCCTACATCAACCCGGATTACATCTCCTATAGCGCCTGGGACAGCCTCTGGCCGAGCATCACAGCTCTGCCCGGCGCGCTCACCTATATTCAGGCCCACATGCTGCCGAAGCCGAGTGTGCCAGGCACGCGGGTTTTTGTCGGAGAATTCGGTGCGAAGGCTTTCTACTGGGGCCCGGCAAAACAGAACACGCTATCGATGTCGATAATTCAGGAGGCGCTGAATTGGGGTGTTCCGTTGGTGTTTTATTGGGCGGTCTACGACAATACCGGCAACGGATATTGGCTGGTCGACAATACAAATGCCCCGCAGCCGGTATACTACTCATTCCAAGCGCAATACAAAGCCAACCAATGAAGCGGATCGGATTGCCGGCCGGAAGGGCGCCCCCGAGATGCGAGTCGGCGTGCAAAAAAAAGATGGCAGTAGTGTGAAGCGCCTCACACTCTCTTTCCGAGATCAGTGTACTATTGGCGACTGCCGCCCCGCCTTTTTCCCGGGGTCTTTGACCAATAGAGGAAGGACATTGCGATGGCCGTTCTCAAGCTCGACGCGCATGGCGCCGACGTCCTAGCCTTGCAACAAGCCCTAAAGGCTCGTGGCTTTGACCCCGGGGTGCCCGACGGTGATTTCGGTCCCGGAACGGAGGCGGCGGTGATCGCCTTTCAAAAGAGTGAGGGCCTGGCGCCCGATGGCGTTGTGGGACCGCTGAGCTTGGATAGACTCGGCATGCCCGCATCCCCGTCGGCCGCACGCGTCGATGTCAGCGCCAACGTCACTCCGGCGGAGGTATCGCGGATGTTTCCCGAAACTCCTCTCGGCAACATCAAGGCAAATCTGCCGTTCGTTTTACAGGCGATGCATAATGCCAATCTCGGCGACAAACCCATGCTTCTGATGGCCCTGGGAACCATCCGCGCGGAGACCGCAAGCTTCGAGCCCATCAGCGAGGGGCGATCGCGGTTCAATACATCGCCAAACGGCCATCCATTCGATCTTTACGACAATCGGCGAGATCTTGGAAATCGCGGCGCGCCCGACGGCAACAGATTCAAGGGCCGCGGATTTGTGCAGCTGACCGGCCGCTTCAACTATACGACGTTCAGCGCCGAATTGGGAATGGGTACCGAACTTGTCGACGATCCCGACAAAGCCAACGACCCCACAATCGCATCGCAATTGCTGGCGCTTTTCCTGAAGGATAAAGAACAAAGAATCCGCGATGCACTGGACAGCGGCGAGCTTGCAGCTGCCCGCAAGCTGGTGAATGGCGGCAGCCACGGCGTGGACGACTTCCGCGACGCGTATCGCATTGGCGAGCGAGTTCTGCCGGACGCATGAAATCAGCGAGCATCGTTGGCCTATGGTTGTTGGCGGCGGGCCCGGGGCAAGCAGCAGCACCGACACATTGCGCAGCAAATGAGCAAACCGTTTTTTCCTGCCTCACCGATCACAAGGTGGTGTCCGTCTGCGCCTCGGGTGACCCCGCACAACATGGCGTTTCACTAAGTTATCGCTTCGGTCCTCTTGGGCGACCGGAAATTTCCTATCCGTCGTCCGGGCAATCCCGCGACGTTGTAAGGGCGGGACGCTGGGTTTTCGCGGGCGGCGGCGGCGCCTGGCTGGCATTCCATCGGCCCCCGTACCGTTACGTCGTTTATTCTGCCATTGGCCGCGGGTGGCACGAAAAAGCCGGCCTGGCGGTCGAGAAAGACGGCCGCCTCTTGGCGAACCGAAGCTGTCGAGGCACGCCAATCTCCGAACTCGGCCCCGATTTTTTCAGCAGCGCGGGCATAGCTGACGACGCGACGCCATTCGACCTGCCTTGAGAAAAACCCGTGGGCTCAACAGGCGAAGGCATCACCGGCGACCGCCCGGCGTGTGGTTCGCTTAGTGCCGATGTAATCGATCGCACCAACCGATCGCTACAACTTCAGGTCGCGCAGTTGCTTCACATCGGCGCGGCCGGCGCTGAGGATGTATCCGACATCGGAGCCGCCGGTCAGATAACGCACGCCGAGGCGCAACAGCCAGCTCTGGAATTCGAAATCCTGGCGTACGCCGCCGACCCCCATCGCCTTGCCGTGGCTCCTCGCCGCTCGGGCGACAGTCTCGAAAGTAGTGCGCATCCGCTCGTGAGCGTATTGTCCTGGAATACCCATTTCGGTCGAGAGGTCCGAGGCGCCGATGTGCAATACATCGATCCCGTCAACCGCGGCGATCGCATCGGCGTTCGCGACTGCGTCGGGTGTCTCGATCATGGCCATCAATAAGGTTTGTTCGTTGATGATCTTGCATACCTGGGCCTGCGGGATCGCGGCGTAGCCGAGCTGTGGGCCGCTGCCGAAAGCCGAACGGTGGCCCTTCGGGGGGTAAAGGCACGCTTCGACGATCGCCTTCGCCTCCGCGGCATTCTGAACATGGGGCACCATGACGCCCTGAGCGCCGCAATCGAGGATGCGGGTCGCATCGTGCGGGTCATGCGAGGTGACCCGCGCGATCGGCGTGATCCCCATACCCAGTGCTGCAACGCAGACCCCGGCGGCGGTTTCGAGCGAGGTCGGGTTGTGCTCGAGGTCGATGTAGACGGCGTCGAAGCCGCACGCCGTCGCAATCATCGCGATGTTCGGGGTGCGCAGCTGGTTGACGCCCATGCACAGCACCACCTCGTTGGCTTTCAGCATCTTCTTCGCGCGGTTGTCGCCGATCTGCGTAGGCATTGCATCCCTCCGGGGGGTCCCTCGCTGCCAGCATCGCCCGGTTTGCCCAGGCGCGCAACGCCCCTGCTTGTGAGGTCGCAGCCCGACACAAAATTGCCTTTACTTCGAAAAGATCGCCGCCATACGGGGAAGCTCAGGTGGGCACTGAACCCCTGTCTCGAGTGCGTTGGAGCTGTTCCCCCATGGCGCCGGAAGCCACCGTTAATTGCCGGCGGGCCTATTCCCCGGCGATGCTTCTCTTTGCGGGGGAGGCCCGAACGGTAATTGGTCGGGCGACACCCGGATCGCGGTGGTGAATTTGAAAGGGTAGCGCCCAGCACTCGGGAACGTCAGCTCGATGAAGTAGGCCGTCCAGCCGCTGCTTCCACCGGGCACTCTCCCGACAAAGACACCGTCGCCCTGATCCTCCAAATTGGAGCTCGCAAAGGCGCGGCCGATTGTTTGGAGCCGGAAATCGCGCGCATCCGGGTTGCGCGCTTGCCAGAGTTTGACGGTCTCGGGCTTCGCCTCAGTTTTGACCCGGATTGCATCGGTTCCGTCGAAATTCCACGCGAACCGCGGACGGGGCGCATTTATCAAAATCGATTGGTAGAAGGCAACTGCGCCCTCTGCGGCGTCCGCATACCAGCCCTTGAGCGAGTGATCGGTGTTGGGAACATATCGCAGATAATTCTCGCCCTTTAGAGCGTCGAAATAAAATCGAGATGAATCAGGTTGGAAATATTGATCACCGACCGAATTCACAATGTATTTGGGTATGGTCAGCCGGTCCCGATACGAGTACGGATCTTCTATTTGCATTAGCTCATCGAAGCGAGGCGTGTTCGCCCATTCCGTAATACCGCTCCGTTCAAATTCGGCGATGGCCGGGGCCCAAAAGCCATAGGCGCGGTAGTGGTGTTCGAACGAAGCTTTGAGGTTCAGTAGGTCGATGACCGCGGGAATGATCGCGACGACCCGTCCGTCGACGGCAGCGACGGTCCAGGCGGTCCAGCCTCGTTTCGACGCTCCGGCGACGACAAACTTGTCGACTGCGGTGCCGCCGCCCTCCGGGCTCGCGCAAATCGACGTGATTGTATCCATTGCCCGCACTACGCTTTTCGTCATAGGCAGACGAATTGGCCAGGTCTCGTCGCCCGTCGTCAGAAACTTCTGCCAACTATAGACAGTGATGCCGTCCTCGGTTCGCTTTCTGCCGTCGTCGGTAAAAACCAGCGGCTGATTTGGCACCATGCGGATTTCGCTCACCACCGAAGCAGTGGCTGACGCAATTTGGGTGAGGACCGGATTTATCTGCGGCGGCGGCTTGTCGTTTGAGCCGCCGGAGACGATGAGCAGGCTCGTTCCCGTCGCTACGTGTTCGGGTCTGACGATCGTCAGCCAATGCTTCCAGATCGGCCGGTCCACCTCTTGCGGCGTGCGCCACTGCTGAGAAGTGAGCTCGACCACATGGGCTGTATAGCCTTCACCACCTACAGTGTTGAGCAGCCGGTATTCGTAATTGGAGTCTGCAGCGGCGACATAGCGGTCGAGCGCGGTCTCTTCTCGACCGCCCGCAAAAGAAATCGCCGACGAGTTCAAGAAAAGACTATAAGACCACCGCAGCTCCAATTCGCATCGACACCTCTTCGGGAGGATAGATTAGCGCGTAGCCAATGTCGAGAACAGCGCAACCGGCGCGTCAAGCGGCATTACCGCCGGTCCCGATTTCTTCACAGGCTCTCAGGCCGAGCCCTCGTTCCCGATCATTCGGTAAATCGCGTACGAAACAACCCAGCTCACGACAAAGATCCCGACAATAAAATACCCGAGCGCACCGAACTCGATCATATCCCATACCCCGCCCGTCCAGCCGAGCTTTCCTGCGATCAGGCCCAGCACCTCAATGCTGCCGACCGCTACCGCCGCCACGACCGAGATGAAGGTGATTGCAAGATTATAATAAAGCTTGCGCATCGGGTTCACGAATGCCCAACCGTAGGCACCCAACATGAGGACACCGTCGCTCGTGTCGACGAGCGACATGGCGGCGGTAAACAGCGCGGGAAACACCAGGATCGACCATAGGCGCAATCCGCTGGTTGCCGCCGCTGCCGAAATGCCGAGCACGCCAATCTCGGTGGCCGTGTCGAAGCCGAGACCGAACAGAAACCCAAGCGGGTACATGTGCCAGCTTCGCGATATCAACCGAAACAGGGACCGGAACAACCGGCCTAATATGCCGCGCTGTCCCAGAAATAAGTTCAGTTCCTCGTCGGCGTATTTCTCGCCGCGCCTAACACGCCGAAAAAGCCGAAAAATCCCGGCAAGCACGACAATATTGATGGTCGCGATGAGGAACAGAAAGATCACCGAAACCAGAGTGCCGAGCAGGCTGCCTGTCTTGATCACCTCGGGAAACCGGCTCTGCAGCGTGCTCGCTGTCAGCACGATCACGCCGGAGCCCAATACGACAACGGTGGAGTGGCCAAGCGCAAAGAAGAACCCCACCGCTATCGGATGCTTACCTTCCTGCATCAACTTGCGGGTTACATTGTCGATCGCGGCAATGTGGTCGGCATCGACCGCGTGTCGCAGCCCGAAGCCATAAGCGATGAGCGCAGTGCCAAGCAACACTGGACGCTCATAGAACGCGACGACCGCCCATGCCCAAGCCAGCAAATTCGCACCAATGAGAACGCTATAAACGCCGATTATCTTTACCCGTACCGCGCCACGACAATCATCGAAGATGGCGAGCGAAAGCTTCATCGCCAAACCTGTGTTGTGTCAGAACGTCATGCGCGGGTGAACCGCACCGTAAGGTGTCATTGTCGTGTTTCCACCGTGAAAAACAGTGTTGCGTTATAGAGATCGCCGTCTGCCAGTTCGGGCGTTGCAGAGGGCTTGACGCGGTGATCGATCGCCAGCAGCTGCGGGCCGGGCCTGTCGATTGGAATGACCGCATCGCCATCGCGATCGGTTGTGAATACCGGTATTTCCTTCTCCGCGATCGGCGTAAGACCGTCGGTAAGCTCAATCTGCGCATTGGCGAGCGGTTCGCCGCGAAAGATCACGCGCACCCGCAATCGGCTTCCAGGTGTAATGACTGAAGGATTCGCTTGGGGAACGAGTTCGAGGTCCTGGCCCATCTTGTGGTCCCACGGTGCCGCCGGTCCGAGCACGGTTTTCGCGAACTTCACCGACCAAACACTGTCCGTTGCTTCCGGATAGAGCCGCTTGCTGGTGTTGCGGTAGCCGTTGGCGGTTTTGACAAAATATCCGTTGTCGTATTCGGCTACGAGCAGAGCCGAGGCGAAGTCGATTGGTTGCGACGCTAGTACCGGCGCCCCCAGCGAGGTCGCCCGGACGAGATCGGGAAGCAAAGACAGCGATCGATCCGCAGTCAGCGCTCGCAGATCGATGACTTTTTCAGCCGCCGGCGGCGGCCGGTCATCGGGATGGCCGTAATTGATGAGCACGCGTACCGGCCGATCAGGGCTCGTTGTCAGCCATAGATCGTGGGCATCCGCCGCGATTGACCAAAGGATCGAGGCAATCGCCGCAAGTGCTAGACGCATAGGTCACCGTCCTGTGGGGAAGCGGTAGGAAATTCCTGCGAGCATCGCGAATACCGGCACCGGGCTCGTAAAAATGTCGGCGGAGCTTGCGCCGACATTCGGGCCGAAGTTGAAGACGACCTCGCTGAAGCGGTCCGATGGGTAGGCGGTAGCCTGGACAAACAACGACCAGGCCGAAGGCAGATTGTATGAACCCTTTGCCCATATCGACTGATAGGGCGAGCTTTTGAGAGCGCCGTCTGCAGTGAGGTTCTTTCGCCCGATGAAACTGACGTACAATGAACCCGTCAGCACTCCGTAATAGCCAATATCCTGGGCGCCGTAGATCCCCAGCGTAGCGGTATATGCCGGCACATTGGGAACATACTGGGCTGCGCCCTGATTGACCAGCCTGGCCTCGACCAAACCGGCATTGCCGAATAGGGTCACGGTGCTGGGGCCAGTGTTGAGAAAAGTGTAGCGGCCCTCCAAGTCGAGCCCGTCGCGATGCGACTGGCCGAGATTCTGCGGCAGCAGACCAGGCGCAGGCTGAAATACCTCATTCGAGATGTTTGTGTTCCAGCCATCAACCAGGAATGACAAGCCTTCGAATGGGGTCACCCGCATGCCGGCTTCCGTGCTGGTGAGTTTGAGCGGTCCGAGCTTGTCATTGACGATGATGTCGGCGACTGCACTTGCCGAACGAAAACCCTGGCCGTAATTGGCGTAGATCTCGAGCCAGGGGTATGGGCTGAATGCGCCGCCGATCTTGGGGCTCGCGATCCCCGGGTAGGCAGTCGGCGAGTCCAGTGGGTTGAGGCGATTATGGAGATCGTAGAAAAACTGGTCGTAGCGGGTGGCGCCGGTCAATTTGAACCAATAAACCGGCTTCAGCTGCAGTTCGCCGAACATGCCGGCAGCGTATTCGTCGAAATGCAAGTCGAGATTCTTTGGGCCATTGGCGTTGCGGCTGGTGGTCGGGACTTGGACGACGTTGACAAATTCCCCAATGAAGTCGCCGCCGACCGAAAGCTGCGCCGGGAGCCAGTCGACAATGGCGCCGGTCCATACCTTTTTTGTCCGACCTCCAACAAAGCTCCGGTTTTCGAGCTGGCCGGTTTGTCCGCTGCCGAAATCCGAGTAACGCGTGAAATTGTCGTGGCTGGCGAAGGCGGCCGCTGTCAAGGCCTGGTCTGGCGGGCCGCCGGCATAATTAAACACCAGGTTCTGGAGATATTTGTTGCCGCCGTCGGTCGCGTCGAAAGCGGCGGTCGGCTTGACCAGATGCGCACGCAGCAGATCGCGGGAGATGTAGGTCGGGGCTCCCCATTCGCCGCCGTATATCTGGGCGCGCCCGGACAGCAGCTGCTCCTGGCCGAGGAACAGTGTGTCCTTCGCGAAAACGTTGAATCGTGTGTAATTCGAATTATCGCGGTAACCGCCAATGGAATAACCCTCGACTGCGATGAAAGGGACGCTTCGCGTCTCCGGGTCAGGGACTTGGCTGTAGGTCGTCACACCGCGGAACTCGGAATAGGAGCCGCCCGACAAAGTTCCCAGAGCAAACGGCTCGGTGTCTTTGGTTGTTATGATGACCGTGCCGCCGAGGTTGGAATCGCCGAACTCCGGATCGAACGGGCCGCGGACGATGTCGATCCGCGCCACCGTCTCCGGAATGAGGATGTTCAAATCGGCGTAATTGGGGGTGTGGATGCTCGAGAACTCGTTGATCGGCGCCCGGTCGATGAAATAGGCGATATCGCGGCCGTGCTCGGCATCGGTGAAACCACGCAGCGAAATCCCGTAACCGAGACCACCCTGCCCATAATTCGAGATATCAAAGCCAGTCAACGGTCTAAAGATGTCGCCGTAACTGAAAATCGGCTCGCGCTGGATCGCCTCGGGGCCAAGCGTGGTCGTTTCCGCCGGCAGTGCGTCCGGCGAGGGACTGAGCGTCGTCTTGAGAGACGCCGTTACCGATGCGGTTACCGATACGGGTGGCAAGCTGATCGCCGACGGCGGCTCATCTGCACCTACCGCGCGGGTTGTGAGGCTCGCCCAGACCACGCCTGCCACACAGCAACAGGACAATCCTCGCCGGTTTGGGCGCTCTGCTGAAATTGCGCGCCGCATCGGATAGATCTAGCGTCAGTATGATGTAACTGTCAAAAGATCATATCAAGCCTCTCGGCTAAAGGAGGAGCAATGCAGCGCATAACGGTAACCCTCGACGATGAGCTCGTCGCGGCACTCGATCGCACTGTGGCGGCATGCGGCTACCAGAACCGGTCGGAAGCGCTCCGTGATCTCGCCAGAGCCGGGATCGCCCAGGTTCACGAGGATGCCGGCGGCTCAGCTGCCGCCGTGGCCGCGCTTGCCTATGTCTACGACCATCGGCAGCGGGAATTGGCGAAGCGCCTGACCGGGTCGTTTCACGATCGCCATGATTTGTCGGTGGCGTCGTTGCATGTGCATCTGGACCACGACAGCTGTCTGGAGGTCGCGGTATTGAAGGGGGCGACGCGTGACGTGCGGGATTTCGCGCGGCATGTCATAGCCGAGCGCGGCGTCCGCCATGGGCGCCTGGTTACGGTTCCCGTCGAACTCGAGAATCAGAAGCACGCACACGGAGCCGAGCCCGGCCGGCGCCATCTGCATGTTCGTGTAAAGGAAGCGCGCTAGCCCACATGCGTGCCCATCAGTCGGCAGGAACCGGGACCTGCAGCAATGGCCCGTATTGCTGGCTGCCAAACGTGTCGGCGTCGCCCGGGCTGCCGCTGGTCAACGACCTTGTTATCGTAAATTTGATCGCCAGTGCCGGGTCGAACTC
This sequence comes from Alphaproteobacteria bacterium, assembly GCA_019244535.1. Taxonomy (GTDB): domain Bacteria; phylum Pseudomonadota; class Alphaproteobacteria; order ATCC43930; family CGMCC-115725; genus AP-15. The sequence goes on along the minus strand of JAFASL010000726.1, from coordinate 997 downwards.
GACATAGTCGGTGATCCGGCTATCGGGGATGCCAAAAATCCGGCACACCGCCGCGCGCGACAGCGCACCGCTGCGGCGGACCAGCTCGTAGTCCCTGCGCTCGGCGAAGATCACATCGAAGGTGATCTTGTCGACCCCGGCATTTTTGCTGCGGATGGTCTTGGCGATGTCGGAGAGCGGCTTTGTCGCCATCAGACGCCCGCTTCGGTAATGAAGGTCGGAAACAATTCCACCGGGTCGTCGACGCGGACCGTGTGGTTGACCGTCCACCGGTAGGCGGGGCTCGCGGGCATCACCTCGTCGAGCAGAAAGGCGACCCCGCCGGCGGTGCCCTTCACGGCAGGGAGCCGCGCATAGAACATCTGGCGGGTCCCGGTCATGCAGACTTCCTCCGCCATTTCACGGGTCGGCGCGATCGCCTGCACGACCACGCAGAGTTCGTGGCCGGGCGAGCGCCGCAGCGGCTCCATTTCCCCCAGGACGGCGTCGCGGCCGTAGACCGTGTAATGCAATTCGTAACCAACTGCGCCAAAGCGCTCGGCCGCCTGCTGCCGGGCCCATGCGATGACCGCGTCGATATTTGCGATCGTATAGGGATCGCGCACCCCGACAAGGCCGACACAGCGCTCGCCGACTTTGCCCGCCCCTTCGAGCTTGGCGCGCAGCTGCGCGGCGGGCACATATTTCGGCCCGATGACGCGGGCGGTGCGCTCGTCATGTTGTTCGTAGCGGCATTCGCTCATGTCGATGTGGCCGCCGAGAAAGTGCTCATAAAACGGGTTGGGCCGCTCATACATCGTATGGGAGGCGACCGAGGCGATTGTGCAGCGCTGCTCGGGGCACAGCGCGGTCACCTTGAAGTCCGTCATCGTGATGTCGCCAAGCACCGATTCCTTCGCGCCGTAAGGCTCGGCGCAGAACGACGCGCATTCGAGCACCTTGCCGTAGAAATAGGCGAGCCCCTGCGGATAGCCGGCGCGAATGGCGGGCGCCGCAA
>JAFASL010000665.1 GCA_019244535.1 Alphaproteobacteria bacterium | reverse complement strand
GCTCGCCAGCAGCACGTCCTTGCGGCCGAGCGCGCGGATGATGCGCTGGCGGACGCGGCCGCCCTCGCGCTCACTCTCGACGAGGTAGAGATAGGTGTGGCCTCGGGCCGTCTTCTCGCGGACGTACATCCCGTGTGTTGTCCGCGTATCCGACAACGAAATCAAGCAATATCCGCGATTACAACTGAAAATGTTCCACTACATTATTGGACGCGAGTGCGAAAATCGACCTCTGTTCCACGGCAAATCAATCACTTACTGGATCGCCACTCTCGGTAACTGTTCAAGTTGGGTCTGATGGCGTGCCGTTGTTCATCGAAGAGCTGATCAAGACTATCCTGGAGAGCGGTCTGTTGAGCGAGCGCGACGACGAATATCTGCTTAGTAGCGTGCTGCCGGCGCTCGCGATTCCGGATAGCTTGCAAGGCTTGCTAGTCGCCCGGCTCGATCGTCTGGGCCCGGCTAAAGAGGTGGCGCAGACCGGCGCCGCTCTCGGGCGCGAGTTTTCTTATGAGTTGATAAGCAAGGTTATGGATGCGCTGCCCGAGCAGCAGCTGCACGAGGCATTGCACACCCTCGTCCAGTCGGAGCTTCTGCATTGCCGCGGAACGGAGCTGAATACCATCTATTTCTTCAAGCACGCGCTTCTCCAGGATGCTGCTCACGAGACCCTCTCCCGTCGGAGGCGAAGTGAGCTCCACGCGCACATAGCAGCGGTGCTGGAAGAGAGCTTTCCCGAGGTCGCAGATCAGCAGCCCGGATTGCTGGCGTATCACCACGCCGAGGCCGGATCGCTCGAGCGAGCCGTGTTTTACTGTGCCAAGGCGGGACAGCGGGCCGCGGCACGATCTGCAATGCTCGAGGCGGAAGCGGAGCTGAGGCGGGGGCTGCAGCTCCTTTCATCCCTTCCGCTGTCGGGCGACCGCAAGCGGCAAGAGCTGGATCTCCTCGTCACCCTTGCCGCGGCGCTGAGGGAATCGAAGGGCCACGTACATCCCGATGTGGCCGAAGTACTCAGTCGCGCGCGCCGCCTGATCGCCGATGCGGGGACCGGGGCAATCCTTCATTTCTCGGTGCTATACGGGCTATGGGTCGCTCGGTACCTGGGCGGCGAACCGGTCGCGGCGCTTGAGCAAGGCAAGGAATTTCTATCGCTTGCTCAATCTCAGACGCAGTCCGGTTTTCTGCTGGTCGGGCATCGGCTCGTCGGCTCGGCGCTGATCTTCACTGGGGATTACCGGGCCGCATTATCCCACCTAGATCGCGCGGTTGACTTGTATCAACCCACGGAGCACGGCAACCTTGCGTTCCGATTTGGAGCGGATATTGGCATAACTGCTCAGTGCGTCCGAGCGTGGGCGCTCTGGCACCGCGGCTATCCCGATCAGGCGCGAAGAGCCTTGGATGACGGGATTCACCAAGCTCGGCGATCCGTCCACCGTCACACGCTTGCCTATGCCCTTATCTATAGGGGCTTGACGGCAACATCGGCGCGCTGGGCCGACGAGACGAAGGAAGCGGCGGATGAGCTGGTTTCGCTCACGCGTGAGCATGGGTTTGCGCTGTTTCTGGGGTACGGCCTGCTTCTGCAAGGCGGATCTTTGATTATCCGCGGGGCGGCACAAGCCGCAATCGAGCGTATTCGCGAAAGCACTGCGACAATGCGGACAACGGGAGTAACCCGCACCGATCCGATGGTGCTCGGCTTTGTGGCAGAGGCCCTTGCGATCGAGGGAGATCTCGCGCAGGGCATCGGAACTCTTACCGCCGCGCTGGAGGCGGCGGAGACCTCGGGCGCACATTGGGCCGATGCCGAGCTTCATCGCCTGCGCGGTGAGCTCCAGAGCCGGTTGCCATCCGCCGATTGGACCGAGGTCGAGGCTTCCTTTCGCAAAGCACTAGCGATCGCGCGAGATCAGGGCAGCCGTGGGTTCGAGTTGCGCGCCGCAGTCAGTCTCGCTCACCTCTTGCGCGCACAACAACGGCAAGAGGAAGCGCGTAACCTGCTGAGGCCGATCTACGGCTGGTTCACAGAAGGCTTTGATACCGCAGACCTCAAGCAAGCAAAGGAGCTTCTCGACGATCTCACCTGAACTGGTCGCGAGGGTCGCTCGTTGCGGTTGGCGGCTTCAGGGACTGCGTGCGAAGCGCCTTCCGGTAAGGTGCATGTCGCTCGGAGAGCGACCGGACCAAATCCGGGTCGAACGCTCGTTCGATACGAATCAACTGAAGGTTCTCCATATCATGGTGGGGCGGCGCGGTCGCGCGGTGGGGGCTATGGCGCCGCAACGAGCGGGGCGAAGCGTTGGCGGAACATCTCGTCGCCGTGCTGACGAAGTGCGGCATTGCGCGTCACGGTCGGCAGGCGAAAGCTCTGCGCGACGGCGTCGCTGCGCTCGTGCATCCACCTCACCCGCGGCCGCCGCCTCGCGGCATAGGCATCGAGCGCCTGCGCCAAAGTTGCATACGCGCGCAGGCTGTCCGCCAGCACCACTGCGTCTTCCATCGCCATGCAGCCGCCCTGGCCCATCATCGGTGAGCTTGCATGCGCAGCGTCGCCGATCAGCAGGACCCGGCCGCGATGCCATTCTTCGAGCGCCACCCAATCGACCGGCGAGCAATGGATCTGGTCGTCACGAGAAAGCGCGGTGAGGTAGTTCTGAACGATG
>JAFASL010000645.1 GCA_019244535.1 Alphaproteobacteria bacterium | reverse complement strand
CACATCGCCGTCGTCAAGGTCCAGCCCATCAGCCGGATCTGGCCGCCGAGCAATGAGCAATCGACCTTCTGGCCGATGCCGGTCTCGCGGGCATAGGTCAGCGCCGCCAGCGCGCCGCCAAAGGCGAGGATCGCGCAGGTCTCGTCGGCGACCGAGACGATGCCCGTCTTCAATGGCTGGCCCGGCGTCGAATAAGCTTCAGCAATGCCGCCCAACGCCTGCGCCATCGAATCGGTGCCGGGAAGATTGGCATTGGGTCCTTTCGGGCCGTAGCCCGAGATCGACATATAGACGAGCCGCGGGTTCACCTGGCGCAACTCTTCATAGCCGAAGCCGTTCTTCTCGGCGGCGCCGGGCCGGAAGTTCTGCCCAAAGATGTCCGCCCGCGCGACCAGCTTGCGCAGGATCTCGCGACCCTCCGCGGTCTTCAGGTTCAAGGTGAGGCTCTTCACGCCGCGGTTGTTGGTCTCGAAATACGTGCTGGGCAAGCCGGGCAGCACCGTCGAGCCGCGCGAAGTGTCGCCGCGCTGCGGCACTTCGATCTTGATCACCTCGGCGCCGAGGTCGGCCATCAGCATGTAGGGCACCGTGCCGGCCTGTGCGGTGGAGCAGGCGACGACCTTGACCCCGCGCAGCGGACCATGTGGCTCAGTCATGCGCACTCTCCTCGAAAGCGCTCTTCGGCCAGTGCAGGCCGTAATGCTCGCGCAGGGTCTTGCCCGTGTACTCGGTGCGGAACAGACTGCGCCGCTGCAGTAGCGGGATCACCTCGGCGCTGAACAAGTCGAACTGCGCCGGCAGCAGGGGCGGCATAATGTTGAAGCCGTCCGCCGCACCGTCGGCGAACCAATCCTCGATGAGATCGGCGATCTGCTCTGGGGTGCCTGCGGTCGTGAAGTGGCCGCGGGCGCCGGCGAGATAGCCGAGCAACTGCCGCAACGTCAGCCGGTCGCGGCGCACCAGGCTTAGGATCACCTCGGTGCGGCTGCGCGCTGCCTCGACCGAGCCCGGATCCGGGAAATCCGCGAGCGTGAGCGGGCGATCCATCGGCAAATGCGAGAAGTCATGCCCGCCAAACCGATTGGAGAGGCGCTTGCGCCCGACCTCCGGGTCACACAAATCGTCGACTTCGCGCGCCAGGCGCTGTGCCTCCGCCGCGGTCGCGCCAATCATCGGACTGAGACCGGGAAGGATCAGCACCTCCTCGGGCCTCCGCCCCTCGGCCGCCGCCAGCGCCTTCAGATCGGCATAAAATTCCTGGGCCGTCGCCTTTGCCATGTGAGCGGTGAATACCGCGTCGGCATGGCGGGCGGCAAAGCGGCGACCGGTATCGGAAGAGCCCGCCTGCACCAGAACCGGCCGACCTTGCGGGCAGCGGGGCGTGTTGAGCGGCCCGGCGACCCGGTAGAAATCGCCGCAGTGGTCGATCGGCCGGATGCGGTCCGGCCGGGCATACCGGCCGCTCTGCCGGTCGTCGACGACCGCGTCTTCGGCCCAGCTGTCCCACAGCGCCTTGACGACGGTCATGAACTCCTCGCCGCGGGCATAGCGGTCGGCGTGGCTCACCTGGGCCGCGCCACCAAAGTTGCGCGCCGCCGTGGCGAGCCACGACGTGACGATATTCCACGCGGTACGCCCGTTGCTGATGTGATCGAGCGAAGCAAACTGACGCGCCAGGTTGAACGGCTCGGTATAGGTGGTCGATGCGGTCGCAATCATGCCGATGCGGGTCGTCGAGACCGCCAACGCAGCGAGGGTGGTGATCGGCTCGAGCCAGATGCGCGGCGCCTGCGCGACGTCCTCCCCGAGCGCGAGCTGATCGGCGATGAAAATCGAGTCGAACTTCGCCGCCTCCGCCCGCTGCGCCAGGTCCTGGTAGTAGCGGATATCGGTCAGCGCCAGCGGCGAAGAAGCCGGATGGCGCCACGATGCTTCGTGGTGGCCGCGGCTATGGATGAACAGGTTGAGGTGGAGCTGGCGCTTCATGACACTCGGGGTGCGGTCAGGTGACCGCAATCGGGCAGCCGTTCGAGCCGGTCGCGCCCTTAATCGGCGTCGGCGGGAAGATAAACACAAACTGGTACTTCCGATCGGCGATCAGCCCGTCGAACACCAGGTTCTCGTGGTTGACGATGCCGTGTTTGGTCTGCAATTCCCCGTGAACCGGAAATGCGAGGCTCTTGTCGGGATTTGGCACCACCTCGACCGCCCAAGTGTCGGCGCCGGTCAGGGACAAATCTTTGTCCACCACCCACCGGGCGATCTCCAGTCCGATGCCGGGCTCGCCGCTGTTGAAGCGATCGTTGTTCTGCATCCACAACCGGCCCCACCCGGTATTGAAAAAGATCGCATCGCCCGGCTTGATGTCGCTCTCCTGCATGTTCTGCTTGGCGAGCGCGGCTCGAAGGTCGGCCACGGTGATCTCCTCGCCGACGTCCATCATGCGGCCTTTTACGGCCTCGATGTCGACGAGGTGACCGCGTGTAAAGAGCGGCTTCAGCTTTTCGACGCCCAGCTTCTTCAGGCCATAGGGATCGGCCATGTCGGCCATCGTGAAGCCGTTGTAAAAGATCATCTGGCTGAGATCGCCGGGATTGCCGAGCTGAATGCCGATATGGCCCAGTCCGTCGAATTGCGTGCCGGTCTGGCCGATCTCGGTGGCGAGATATTCGTCGTTGTAGACGAGCTTGTTATCGCCAAACGGGCCGCCGGTCGGCGCGCTCGGCATGCGCAGCATGAAGGAGCGTTTGCCGAAGCACGGCATTGCCTGCTCGTAATTGCGCGCGAGCTTATAGATGTTGCCGTCCTTGATGTATTTGACGGTGTCGAGGACCTTTTGCGGCGTGCAATGGTTGGTCGCGCCGGCCTCGTCGCCAGCGCCCCATTTGGACGGCCACCATTTCTGCTCGGACATGCGAGGAGCCTGCGTCGTCTGCGCTGCGGCAGTCGATGTGATGCTCCAGGAGCCGTGCGTCGCCCCTCCGGCAAATGCGCCCGCCACGCTGAGCCCTGCCGTCTTGAGGAAATCCCGGCGATCGCCTTTGAGCGTTCCGTTGTCGCGATTCATGCTCTCCTCCCCTTCGGGCGCCTGCGAAAGCGCCGTGCTATCATGGCGCTTAACTCTAAACCATCTGGAGGAGGAGGCGCCATTGGGCCTTTTCGAGTCCGACAAATCAGCGAGCCGGCTTCCGGTTTCGGTCATCACCGGTTTTCTCGGCAGCGGCAAGACCACTTTGCTGAACCGCCTCCTCCGCCACGCCGGCATGTCCGACAGCGCTGTGATCATCAACGAATGGGGCGAGGTCGGCATCGACCACCTGCTGGTCGAGACGGTCGACGGCGAGGTGGCGGTTATGGCGAGCGGCTGCGTCTGCTGCACGTTGCGCAGCGATCTGGAGACGACGCTCAGAGGGCTGCTGGTGCGGCGCGACAAGGGCGAAATCCCGCCGTTTCGCCGGGTTCTGTTGGAGACAACCGGTCTCGCCGATCCGGCTCCGATTATGCAAATGCTGCTCAATAATCCGTTGCTGAGCCATTTTGTCCGGCTCGACGCGGTAGTGACGACGGTCGACGCGGTGAACGCGGCTCGTCAGCTCGATGAGCATCCCGAGGCGGTGAAGCAAGTTGCTGTCGCCGACCGTCTCTTGCTGACCAAGACCGACCTTTGCGACGCGGCCGACACTCTCGCCATCGAGAGCCAACTGTCGCGGCTCAATCCCGGCGCGATCGTGATCACGGCAGTGCACGGCGATGTGCCGCCGGACCATCTGTTTGGCGCCGCGTTGTTCGATCCGGCGCGCAAGACGCCGGATGTCCAAGCGTGGCTGCGGCCGGAGCGGCACGAGCATCGCGAGCATGCGCATGGTGGTGACGAACGCGGCATTCGCTCGTTCTGCCTCACCTTCGATGATCCGTTGCCGTGGCAAACGGTTTCGGGCTGGTTGACGGCGCTGCGGCAGTGGCGCGGCGAAGACCTTTTGCGGGTGAAGGGGATTTTGCATCTGTGGGAGGAGGCGTTGCCGGTCGCAATCCATGGAGTGCATCCTGTGTTTCATCCCCCCGTGGAGTTGAGCGCCTGGCCGGGAAGCGACCGGCGATCACGCATCGTATTTATCACCCGCGGTCTCGAACGCGCCGACGTCGCGGAAGCCTGGTCCATGCTGCAGCCGCCACCCGCCACGGCAGACCCGAACCCGCGTCTGCCGTGATCACCGAAGCTCGTGATAGATTGATAAATTCAGCAGCAATTTAGCTTCTTGCTTCGTCGATTCGCATTCCGGCGCAATTAACGCGGCTTGGCGGCTGCTGGTAGTCCCCTCTGGAAGCCCAGCAAAACCGGCACTTTTCTTCTGATTGGCTTGGCGACGCGCGCGAAAAACTTGTCGTGAGACTTGGAGATGGCTACCGCGTGCTCCGTTGATCAACCAAGAATGGGCACCGGATGCTTTTCTCCAATAGGCCTGGCTGGTCCGTTCGCCGCTGGTGCGCGATCTCGCAGTTGCTGCCGATCCTTCTTCTCGCCGCCTGCGGGCAGCAGGGCGCCTATGGCCCGGGCGGACGGATCGAAATCGGCGCGGATGGCTGGAAATGGGCATCGCCGCGGCGCTACTACCCGCCGCCTGGCCCGCCGGAGGATCCCTGGGGGCCCTATGTCCGCGAAGCTGCTGCGCGCTTCGGAGTGCCCGGGCGATGGGTGCGAGCTGTGATGCATCAAGAATCGAACGGTGAGCAACAGGCCACCTCTCCGGTCGGGGCTATGGGGCTGATGCAGGTTATGCCCGCCACCTATGAAGAGCTGCGGGCACACTACCAGCTCGGCGACGATCCGTATGAACCGCACAACAACATCATGGCTGGTACCGCTTACATCAAAGAGATGTACGACCGGTTCGGTGCGCCCGGCTTCCTGGCCGCCTATAACGCCGGCCCGGACCGGGTCGACAGCTACTTGGCCGGAAGAGCCAGCCTGCCTGACGAGACGGTGACGTACGTCGCCGCGATCACCCCCAATCTTGGCAATGAGGTGCCGCTGTCCGGGCGTTTCGCTGTAGCCTCCGCCCGCTCCGGCCGAGTGCAGAGACCGACGATCGCCAGCCTAGCGGCGGGGTGTGATGTGAACGCTGCTTATAACCCGAACCACCCCTGTTCGATTTTGGAGCAGGCAGCGGTGCAGCCGGCGCCGGTCCAGACGGTCTCGGCCCAACAGTGGGGCACCAATGGTTGCGACTTGAACGCCGCTTACGATCCCAACCATCCCTGCACGTCGACGCCGCAGATGGCGGCCCTATCAGCCCCGACGCGACCGGCTATAGCGCCGCCTGCGAGCTACGGTGTCCAACTAGCCGCGGCTGACGGTTGCGACCCGAACGCCGCTTATAACCCCAACAGACCGTGCCGTGTCGCGGCGGCAGTCAGCAGCGCCCCGCTTCCGGTGCGATCGCACCAAGTCGCCACGGCTACACAAGCGGCCTTCTACCCACCGGCAAAGCCGTCACCGCCGCAGCGCTCAAACCATGCCGCCGAGCCGGGCGGCGATTGGGCCATCCAGGTGGGGGCCTTCGCCAATCCGGGCCTCGCCCGCGCGGTCGCGGAAGGCGCCCGCGCTCAGGCCCCGCACGAGCTCCACTCGGCCGCCCTGGCGCTGCAGCCGACCGCGCCGTTCGGCGGCAAGGTGCTCTTCCGCGCCCGCCTCGCCCATTTGTCG
>JAFASL010000633.1 GCA_019244535.1 Alphaproteobacteria bacterium | reverse complement strand
CGGAGGACAAACGCAGCGCGCTGCGCCAGCTGATCCGCTCCGATGACGTCAAAAACGCGCTGATCTTCTGCAATCGCAAGCGCGATGTCGACATTCTGTACCGTTCGCTGACCCGGCATGGGTTCGACGCGGCGGCATTGCATGGTGATATGGCGCAATCGAAGCGAACCGAAACCCTAGACCGCTTTCGGAATAGCGAGGTTCAGTTGCTGGTGGCCAGCGACGTCGCGGCGCGCGGCTTGGACATCAAAGGCATGAGCCACGTTTTCTGTTTCGATGTGCCGCACCATGCCGAGGACTATGTCCACCGCATTGGCCGAACCGGTCGCGCCGGGCGAGAGGGCCGGTCTTTCATGCTCGCTTCGCCGGAAGATGGCGATGCCGTCGCGGCGATTGTCAAGCTGATCGGGAAGGAAATCCCGCCAGTCTCGGTCGAGGGGGTCGAGGCGGCCGAACTCGAATACGGCGAACGCCAACCGCGCCGGGCTCGCCGCTCGGCCAAGGCCAATCGCCCCAATGCAAGAAGCCAGAATACCGCCCCGCGACGGGAAATGCTCAAGCGGCAGCGCAACCAGCCTGTATCGAACGTGACTCCATTTCCACGTGCCGCCGTCGCCCGCGTTCCGCGGCGGCCGGACCATCAACCCGAGCCGGATCGTCAGGTGGTCGGTTTCGGTGATCATTTGCCGGCGTTTCTCGCCCGCCCGCCGCGGACCGTCGCCCGGCCCTGAGCTTTCTCCTGATCGATGAAAACGATCTTCGTCATGGTGAAATGCGATTTGGGCAAAGCCTACACTGTGGCCGACGAAGCCGTTCTGAACGTCCAGCAGGTATCCGAGGTCTATTCGACCTCGGGGCAATTTGATCTTCTAATGAAATGTTATCTTCCAGAGGCTGCCGATATTGGCCGTTTCGTGACGGAGCGGCTGCAAACCCTTCCCGGGGTCAAGGATACCTTTACGATAATCGCGTTCAAGGCGTTCTCTGAAGACGCCGCGATCTAGCGTGCGGAGGTGAGATGGGCGCGGATGAAGCGGGCTGGATCCGGGCAGCCGACCGTGGCGACCTCACCGAAGGTGAACCGCTCGGCATCGAGGTGGCGGGCCGCTCGATCGCGCTTTACGACGTAGGCGGCGAACTCTTTGCAACCGACAACATTTGCACGCATGCGTATGCGCGGCTATCCGATGGCTGGCTCGACGGTGAGTTGATCGAATGCCCGCTGCACGCTGCAAGGTTTGATGTCCGCACCGGAAAAGTGCTCGATCCGCCGGCGACGGAAAATCTGAAGACCTACCCGGTGCGCCTAGTTGGCGGCGAAATCCAAGTCAAGCTCGATTAGTCCACATTGACGGGTACCCCTCGCAGTCTGGATCAGCTGAACGGATCCCGCGTATTTCCAGTGATTGATGTGCGCTGCCCGTTGCCGGAGGCCTATGAGTTAGTCAAGGACGGCCGCGTCTCCGCCTACGACTTCGCGCCTTCATCGAAGGGACCGCGTCTAAGGAAGCCAATACGGCGTAAATCCCAACCCTCGCCGCCGCCGTCGAGTCACAGATGGTGTCGTGAAAAGGCGCCCTGCTTTGGTGCAAAAGCGGGGCGAGCCGAGGGCCGGTCCCGGCCCGCCTCGGCATCACTTTCGCCCACCGATCAGCGCCTGGAGGATGGCGCAGGCCGACCCCAGGTTTGATCAAGGTTGGGTATGCTGGTGGTTCCGGTTACATAACTCGCAACGGCGCGCGCTGATCGAATCAGGGTTCCCGGCTCACTCCGTGCGCCGCCAGGCCGTCGAGATACTCGCGCCAGCGTTTTTTGTACTCTACGCCGAGCAGGTAGAGGTAATTCCACGAGTAAATGCCGGTATCGTGCAAGTCGTCGAAAGTGATGCGGACGGCGTAATTGCCCACGGGTTCAAGACCGATGATGCCGACATGGGCGCGACCATGGACGAGCGTCTTCTGTCCCGGACCGTGACCTTGAACCTCGGCCGATGGGCTCTCGACGCGTAGATACTCCGCAGGCAATGAAAAATGGCTGCCGTCGTCGAATGCGATCTCGAGCAGTTTTTCCGCTCGCTTCAGACGCAACTCCAGGGGCCAGCGCGCCGTGCCGCCCGCGCTCACGAGATCCTCAGGGCGACGGAAGGCGCTTGGTGGCGGTCTCGTCGTCGCGCAGTGTGCGCGCCTCGTCGACGAGCATAATCGGGATCCCGTCGCGGATAGGATAGGCGAGCCCAGCTTCCTCGCTGATCAGTTCCTGAGCGGCGCGGTCATAACGCAGCGGCCCCTTTGTCAGCGGGCAGACGAGAATCTCCAGCAGCTTCGGGTCGATTTCCGGTGTCCCTTCCATGCCGATCTCCGGTGTCGGGCCAAACAGTTCAGTGGCGGGCGCCGGTGCCCTCGTTCGGAGGCTGTACCAGCGCCATCTCGACGATCGCTGTCAGCAGGCGCGCGCGTTCCGCCTGACCGGGCGCTTCGAGCAATGCCTGTTTCTCGCTCGGGTCAAATGGGCAAATCATCGAAATCGACGTGACAAGCCGCTCGCCCGATACCGCGGTGATCGCATCCCAATCGGCCGAGATCTGGTGTTGCTGAAAGTACCCTTTAAGCGCCCGCATCAGACGCTCGCGGTCGAACCCGGGCTCCTCTTCATTCCCGAGATCGCGGGCAAAAGCGTCCCAGTCCGGGACGACGCGGCGGTAGCCCTCGCGCAGCGGCAATTCTTCGCGGATGCGGAAGCGGGAGATGCCGCTCAAGGTGATCAGAAAGCGGCCATCCTCGGTCTCGGTAAATGAGGTGATGCGGCCGGCACAGCCGATCGGATAAACCGGCGGATTGTCACCCTCGGCAGCCGGGTCGCTCGGCTGAACCATGCCGATCAGGCGCTCGGCGGCGAGCGCGTCTCGGGTCATGGCCAGATAGCGCGGCTCGAAGATGTTGAGAGGCAGTCGGCCGCGTGGGAGCAGCAGGACACCAGGCAGCGGAAAGATTGGTATGATGGCGGGCAGCGCCGCTCCGCCGCGTCGCTCGCTCATTGCCGTCCCTCTAGGAAAACATCGCTGAAGACAGTCGGCGACGGCCGCTCAGGGTCAGCGGGTCCGTCGGACCCATCACCTCGAAGAATTTGAGAAGCTGCTTGCGGGCCGCCTGCTCGTTCCATTCGCGATCGCGCTTGAACAAGGTCAGCAGCTCGTCGATTCCGGCTTCGCGGTCGCCGCTGCCGAACAGCGCGGTTGCGAGCTCGAAACGCGCCTCATGGTCGTCCGGGCTCCGCTCCAGGCGCGCCCGAAGCTTACCGGCCGAAGCCATGGCCTTGTGTGCCTGCTCGGCGAGGTCGAGAGCAGCGCGGGCCGCGGTAATCTCGGCGTGCCCGGCACCTTCCTTTGGAACGCGGTCGAGAAGCTGTTTGGCCTTGCCGAGTTCGCCGCGCGCAATCGTCGCCCTGGCGAGACCGCCGAGCGCCTCGAGATTAGCGGGCTCGCGCTGCAGGATTTGTGAGTAGAGGGCGCCGGCGCTAGCATGATCCCCCTGCTGCATCGCCTCCTTCGCCATGGTAAGCGCCTCCTCGACAGGCGAGGGGCCGCCCTTACCGCCGCTCAGGCGTTGCACAAACTGTTTGACCTGGCTCTCGGGCAACGCACCGACGAAGCCATCGACCGGCCGCCCGTCTTTGAAGGCGTAGACCGCGGGGATCGATTGGATGCGCATCTGCTGCGCGATTTCCGGGTTCTCATCGATGTTGAGCTTGACCATTCTGACGGCGCCGTTGGTCGCGCGAACCGTCTTTTCGAGGATCGGCCCCAGCTGCTTGCAGGGACCGCACCAGGGCGCCCAAAAATCGACGATGACCGGCGCGTCGAACGAGCCGTCGACGACTTCGGCCATGAAATTAGCGGTAGTGACGTCCTTTACAGGGGCGGCCGAGGCGCCGCCGATCAAAGGTTCGCTCGCCATTAATCTCTTCTCCGGTTTTACCAGACAACATGGCGGCACCATCCACGTAAGACAAGCGCCGGCACGATCGGCTCAGCTCTCCGAAATATCGGGGTTCCGCCCGATGCCGGCCAGATCGACGATCCGGGGCACGTGTCCCGAGGCGATGATAAAGCGCTGCAGATCGGCGGGTGAGATTGCCGTAGTGCGGTCGTTTTCCAACGGATGGTAATTCAACGGGTCGTATTCGAGCATGCCGGCGTCGAGCACCGGGGTGACGAGATGCTGGACGTCATTGATGAGCGCGAACGGCGTCACGCTTCCCGGCCGTACTCCCAGAAGCCGAACGAGGTCGGCGGCGCCGCCAAACGAGAAGCGCGGCGCCGGCAGCAGGGCCGCCAGCTTCTTGAGGTCGACCCGCCGCTCTTCGAGCATCACCGCCAGCCAGAACCCGCCCTTTTTGTCCTTGAGAAAAAGGCTCTTGCAGTGTCCGCCCGGCAGGTTGCCGCGCAATGCGGTCGCTTCTGTGACCGTGAAGACCGGCGGATGCGAGTACGTCCGGTGCTCGATCCCCAGCGCATCGAAGCGCGCAAACAACTCTTCCGGGGTCGTCAGGCGCGGCGGCATCGCACGCAACGATGCGATCCGGCCTCCCGGAAAGCAAGGCTTGCGACACCGGCCGACAATGCCTTCGAGGCAGAGCCGGAATGTCGCCGGATACCGGCGTGCGCCAAGCTCGACGGCTTTATGGGTAGACGCCTCACTCTGGGCAGACAGCAACAGCCGCGCCGTGCGATCGACGTCCTCGGGGCAGCCCCCCGTCCGACCCGCAGATTGCCCGACCGCTCCCTTGGTAAACCGCGCGGGTCCTCACCCCCTGTTCCACCTGTTTTATCAGGTCGAGATCAGGCAACGCCAACTCCTTCAACGCTCAACTTTGCCCACCGCTCATGGGTTGGCGATGCTAGTATGATACAATACCATTATGGCAATTGCGTGGTCCTGGTCCACTTGACGGAGGGACGACGCGGTGACCCGCTTTGTTCACAGTTCGGCGAACTGATTCGTCCATCTCCCATCCGTGCATATCCGCGGTGAGGCTTGCAAACCCTTGACTCCTGCTATCATATACTTCTACTTCGACTAGCCGGATGCGGGTGTAGCTCAGGGGTAGAGCACAACCTTGCCAAGGTTGGGGTCGGGGGTTCGAATCCCCTCGCCCGCTCCAATTTCAAGATTGTCCGGACCGGAGACATAGGTAACGAAACGTACCTAAGACATGGGTGACAACCCTGTGCCGAAGGGGTTGTTGAGAGGTTGCAGGGTTTTCTGTTCGAGATCGATGAAGCCAAGATCGTAGTGCATGAAGCTGACGATCCAAATACCGTCGTCGACTTCCTTGAGACCGAGGCGCTGACCGGCGAGCACGGTTGAGATATT
>JAFASL010000386.1 GCA_019244535.1 Alphaproteobacteria bacterium | reverse complement strand
GGGGGGAGGGGGCGGGGGGGGGGGGCCCAGAATGCCGGTTTGCAGCGCCGCCCACCTCACCTTCCCACGCCTCCAGCGTGGGCCCTTCCCTCTCCCCCCTGAAGGCCCCTGAAGGGCGGAGAGGGAGGCTGTAGAATAATCCCGCTTCTCGGTTACGCTAAGCACTCTGCCATAACCGCTTCGAGGCAATCGCGGCACCTTCGGCCATTGCGCGCAGTTTCTTGAACGAGATGTCTGGATCGAGCTTGCCGTAGCCGGCGAAGGTACCGAAGCCGCAATCGCTGCCGGCGATGACGCGCTCGCGGCCGACAATGTCGGCGAAGCGGCAGATGCGTTCGGCGACGAGTTCGGGGTGCTCGACATAATTGGTCGAGGTATCGACCACACCAGGTACCAGGATCTTGTCATCGGGCAATTTCGTATCCTGCCAGACAGTCCATTCATGCGCATGCCGCGGATTGGCGGCTTCGACGACCAGGGCCATCGGCTTGGCCTTGACCAGAATGGGAGCGACTTTGACGAACGCAATGTCGTGGTCGTGCGGGCCTTCGTAATTGCCCCAGCAAATATGGATGCGCGCACTATCGGCCGGCACATTGCGCAACGCGTGGTTCAACACTTCGACGTGGAATGCCGCGCGCTTCAAGAAATCCGCTTCGCTCAGATCCTGGAATGAGGTGTGATGCGCCATTGCGAGGTCGGGGCAATCGAGCTGCAATACAAACCCCGCCTCGACGATCGCCTCGTATTCCGCCTGCATTGCGGCGGCGATCGCTTCGACATAAGCTTCGTGCGTCGGATAATAACGGTTGGTCTGAAACACCGGCACGAGACCGGGGGAGGCGGCGGTCATAAAACCCTCGGTGACGTTCACTGTGGCGAGCGCCGCGCGCAGATTGGCTAGGTCCTGCGCGAGCGGCTCGCGATCGCGCACTGCTATCGCACCGACACAGATCGCGCGCCTTGCCGTATTGGCGCCGGTCATCCGCTCATAAGCGGCGACAAAGTTCGGGTGCTCCCGCGTGTCCAAACGCGGCTTGGCGGGTTCGTGGCCGGAGAAACCGGAGAGACGATCCGCGATATAAGTCGAATAGCCGGGCTTCGACATTTCGCCATCATTGACGATGTCGATACCGGCATCAGCCTGCCGCCGAACGATGTCGAAGACCGCCTGCCTGGTCAACCGGTCGAGCTCCGTCTTGTCGTAGGGTGCGCCCTGGTCCTTGCGGACCAGCAATTCGCGCAGTTCAGCGGGGCGCGGCAGGCTGCCGACATGCGTCGTCATAATACGGTCTCGGCTGGTCTTCATCGGCCTCCTCCCTAGTTCGAGTAGATCCAATCGACTTTTCCGTGTCCCATTTACACCGGGGCGCGCGCCGATAACGGATTTTCTTTGGCGGCCCGGCGAGGCACATCATCTCGGCAAATTGCCGGGCACGCGCTTTGGCAACGTCGCGGCCTCGCGCAAATTCAATCAGCATCGAGATGAGTTGGGCAGCGCCGCCGGCACATTTGCGAACACCGCTGCTTGATTGCGGAACGGGCCGTAAGACCTCGGCGAAACGTTCGTAAACCGCGGGGAGGCCGGAGGGCAGCTCGCTCGCAGGGAAACGGCGGACCCGCGCCATACTCACGCGGGTCCGGTGAACAGGTGCTGCGCGTCGGCTTGCGGCACGGCCGGCGCGAGCTTGTCGAACCGGCCCGTCTGCCGCAACTCATCGGCAATTTGGCGCGTCAAGGACATTGCCATCAGTGCCACCTGACTCGCGGTGCTGGCGCGGGCGACACCAAGCGCTTCGAGTTCCGCGACGCTTGGCGAGCCGGCACGCACATTGATGTTGATCGGCGCGCCGAGCGCTTTCACGAGACGCCCCATCGTCGCGGGATCGCGCAACGTGATCGGATAGACGCAATCGGCCCCGGCGGCCAGATACGCCCGGCCGCGTTCGACAGTCTCGTCGAAACGGGAGGCTTCGTCCCCGATGTTGCGCAGATAGAGGTCGGTCCTGGCGTTGATGACGATCGGTACGGCGGCCGCGTTCGCAGCCTCACGCGCAGCGCGGATCCGGTCGGCGGCATCCGCGAGGCTTCGGATCGGGACCGGGCCGTGCAACACCCCGTCCTCGAGATTCACGCCGACCGCGCCCGCCTCGACGATTCCCGCCACCGACCGCATCGCCGCATCGGGTGTCTCACCGTAACCCGCCTCGATATCCGCGGTCACCGGCACGCGTGCCGCACGCACGATGCGAGCCGCCGCGGCGACGACCTCGCGCCACGGGGCCTGCTCCCCGTCGGCATAGCCAAGTGACCACGCCACGCCGCCGCTCGTCGTCGCGATCGCCTCGAAGCCGGCTGCCGCAAAGACCCGCGCGCTCATCGCATCCCAGGCGTTCGGCAACAGCAGCAATCGCGGACCGCGGTGCTTCTCTCGAAACAGCTCCGCCTGCTTTGCCTGTTCTGCCCGGTTCATCTCGCCGTTCCCGTAAAATTAGAGCCCATAACCTCTCCCTTGCGCACCACTGAGGTCAAGCCGGGCAGGAATGCTGCGGGAGTCTGCCCCAAAAAGCTAATGACGACTCCTGCAAGTTCCCGGAAGATTCCCTTTTCCGTCGATGACGAACAGACTAGACTGAACCGCCCGGAGAAATCTGAAGACGGTGGTTGCGATGAACACCGATGTTGCCGAGGCCGAAGCTCCCGAGCAGCTCGTTGCGCGGTTTCTCTGCGGATACCACAAAATCTGGCAGAACTATTTTCCCGGCCTGAACAAGCGCGCGCACTGGCATGTCATGTTCTCGGCGCGGTGCAGCCCGCCGGAAGGCGTCTCGTGCCGTTCGATCCACCGCACACTCTATGGCTTGTACGGCACCGACATCCGCACCTGCATCGAGCGGATACGGGATTGCGAAAACGACGGTTTTGTCAGGGTGCTGGACGGGTCTGGCGAGCCTTCCCCTGCTTCTCCTGCGTGTCTCGTCGGCGCTACCGATAAATTACGCGAGGCATTTGACGGCCACTGCCGCGAAACATTCGGAGACCTGTGCGGCGCTTTTGGAGACGGCAAGAGCTCGCGCTCGCCCGATATCGATTGTGACCACCCGACGATTTCCGCGATGTTGAGCTTCTTCAACGCTTACGACCAAAAATGGCGGGAAACCTGTGAGCTGGTGGTCAGGCAGAAGGGCCTGACCCCGGCATATGCCAACGACGCGATGGACCACCTGGTCACTTACCAGTATTGGGCGATCGTGATGTTATTGTGGTCGGCGAGCCGGTTCGGCAGCGGGCGTCCGGATGCCCCGGCCCTCGTCATCGACGAGATAAACAGCAGGATGTGGGATGCCTTGCGGCTCGGACATCTCGCAATCAAGGAACGCGTGAGCAATCTGATCCGCTGGGGCTTTTTCACAGAGCAGACGATAAAGAAACACAAGGCGGTGGCGCTGACGCCGGTTGCCGGCTCAGCGATCAGCGAGAGCCTGTCGGAGACCAAACCGATTCTTCACGACCTTTACGCTAAACTGGCGCCGCGCGAAGCGGCTGCTTGATCGGTCAGTAGAGCCGTGTCCGGTAGCTCTCCACCGTAAGCCGCTCGGATTCCTCGACGGAGATGCCGCCGATCTGGTCGGCGAGGATGCGGCCGAGAGACGGGAATTCGGAGCGGCGGAGTTGCTTTTCCGGGTTCCATAAATCGGAGCGGATCAGCGCCTTGCCGCAGTGAAAATAGATTTCCTCGGCCGCCACCATGATACCGCTGCGCGGCACCTTGCCCTTAACCGCAAGCGGCTCGAGCAAGATGGCGTCGGTGGTGACACAGGCACGGCCATTGACGCGCAGCGTTTCGTTGAGCCCCGGCACGAAGAAGATCAGGCCGACGCCTGGCCGTGCCAGCAAGTTTCCGATCGTATCGACACGATTGTTGCCTAGTCTGTCGGGGATCAGCAGGGTCGTATCGTCGAGCACTTGGACAAAGCCAGGCGCATCTCCCTTCGGGGACGCGTCGCAACGGCCTGACGGGTCCGACGAGGCGATGACGAGAAACGGCGAGCGCGCGATGAATGCACGGCAGTGGTTGTCGAAACGGCTCAGCTGCTTCTTGAGAGACCGCTCGCTGGGCGGCCCATAAATCTCCCGCAGCTCATCGAAATCCTCAACGATATCCATGCTCGCCTCCGTCAATGCCGCGTCACTATGCACGAGCGCCGGAAAAAGCTCCAGCATTCGCCGGTGCTTTTAATTGGTTTTACGTGCCGCTGCGGGTATCCCTTAGGCAGCCAGCAGGAGCGTGCGATGGGAGTGATGGTGCAGCTCGAGGAACGGCCGGAAGGCGGCCATGTCGCGCGCCTCACGATCGACAATGCGGCCAAGCTGAACAGCCTCTATCGCGCTCTGATGGCCGAGATCATCCAGAGCGTCGGCGCTCTTGCCGCCGACCCGCAGCTGCGGCTCGTAATCTTGACGGGTGCCGGCGAACGGGCTTTTGTCGGCGGCGCCGATATCAGCGAGATCGCGGCGCTTGACCAGGACAGCGCGCGCGATTTCATCACCTTGGTGCATCGCTGCTGTGACGCATTCCGGCGGCTGCCCGTGCCGGTCATTGCGCGGATCGATGGTTACGCGCTCGGCGCCGGTCTCGAGCTTGCCTGCGCGTGCGATCTGCGAGTCGCCAGC
>JAFASL010000293.1 GCA_019244535.1 Alphaproteobacteria bacterium | reverse complement strand
TAAAGACGCACAAGGCAAATGTGTTCGAAGTAAATGACGTGGTCGACAACCGATAGATCGTGCGGGCCGCCCCGCGTGCCGCCCGCACCTCGATAACGCTCGTGCCAGGCGACCGCAATCCCAGTTCAACCATCGAGATAAAGAGAGGTCACCCTTGAGCACCACCTCATCGAAGCCTCCCCGCGCCGCTGAGAACGCGCTGTGGCAAGCCCTTGAGGAGCGCCGCGACCTGATTCGCGCCATCGGCCCGAAGTTCAGCGAGCGCCAGCACCGGTACTTCCGCCAGGCATACGCCGCGGGAAACCTCATCGCCCACCTCTGCGGGAAGATGGCGAACTACAAGAAGGGGCATAACGACCGTGAGTACTTGGAGGCGATGGCTCTGCTGATCAAGGCTGGGCTCCCGACGTGGGAACACATCCTGATTCGTGAGCGCGAACCGTGGACGGATTACGTGACAGACGAAGCACGAAGGGGCGCCCGCCAGTGCATACAGGACGCCATTGACTACGCGCACATCGGCGCGCGTTAGTAGCCGCAAGATCGCTGCATTGGGCCAGCAGCATCGGCGCTGACGCGCGCGTGACCTCGCTGCATCCGCCGGGCAATGCGGAAGTCAGCGGACAGATACCCGCGCGGACACGAAGGCAGGGCCAGTCAAAGGAAAGGCGAGAGACCCGCAACTCGCCAGCCGCGGGTATGCCGTCGGGCCAGGTCGACGCGGCCTAACCGACCCGACGGCACTTGAGCTACCGCCTTATCTGGAGGCCGGCGGGGCAAACCCAGCGAGCCCGCCGCGCAGCGGGCTCGCCCCGTTCTGTCGGCCACCAGGCGCCACGCAGATTAGCCGGCTGACTTGTCGCCCTCGATCGCGACGCTTACGCTGCGTGCGCCCATCGCATTCGTTGAGAACTTTCGCTCGGCCGTGTGAGCCTGTCGTCGCCGATGCGATCACGAGCTCGGTGCCGGCGGCGCGGTCAAAGCACTCGTCCCGGACGACAGACGTTGGTCCTTGACGCAGCCACCAACAACGCAAACCGGCTGCCGGTGCTCGACGCCTCGTGCGGTCGTGCCCGTTCCGTGGCTCCTCCCGATCGAGGGGAGCAGAGTGGAGGGCGCGTCGGCACAGCGACGCGCGACGCTCAGACTACCTCCTTATCTGGGCCGTCAGTCGCGCCGATGGGCGGGGCCCAAGTGCTGACGTGCTTGCTCAATACCACTTGACGTGCTGGCGTGAGCTGGCTAGCGTTGCTGCCCAGTGAGGTAGCGGGATCGCGGGGCTGAGGGAGCGACGCTTGACGCCATGTCGGAGTCGGAGCCACTATTTCGTCATATATGGCGGTGAGCGTTGACTGCCAGTCCCGCCGCATCATTGTCTTCCGAGCACGTCCGGCGGAGCGGGCCGTTGCGCGTCGTGGGCCTCGTGTACATGCTGCATCGCGACAGCGTTCTCGTCGCCGTCGTGGAGGGCGCGAGCCGTCGCTGGGTGCACTTGTGTGGCGTTCATGAGCTCTTGTCGTTGATTGCTGGCCTTCGCGAGGAGCTTGACGACCCAGCGAAGGTCGCGCGACGACGACTGCCGCTTCTGCGTGCGTTTGCCAACTGGGGCCGCCGGCTCATTCCTGACGAGGTACTTGAGCATCCTCCCGACGTTCTGGTCATCGTCCCGCATGACTTTGTTCACCAGATGCCGCTGCATCTGGTCGCTGCCGAGGACGGTCGAGCGCTTGCGGTGCACAGCGGCGTTAGCTACTGCAGTTCAATCTCGCTGTTTTCCTGGATCGTGAGGCGACGACGTCATTGGAGTAGCGGTCCGCCTCTTGCCGCGGGCGGCGGAGTGGACGTTCTGGCGACCGGTCCCGACACGTTCCAACAACTCGGCGACGTAGTGTTAGCGACGCTTCCCAAGTGGGAGCCGGACGCGACAAGTCTGCCGGATAGTCCTGAGGAGATGGACGAAGTCGTCATGCGACCGGTCGACCCCGACCTCGATAACGCGGTCATGACGCCTGATCTCAATCTTCGGATCGAGATGGGGCGGTGGCGCGTAAAGCGGATCCTTCGGGATCGAAACGTAGCCGTCGCCTGCTTGGTAGCGCATGGCTTTGTAGACTCTGAAAATCATCGGGATTCCGGCCTTCTCCTGCAGGCAGCCGGAAGGAGCCTTCGGCGGCTCCGCGTGCACGGTCAGATGATGACGTTCCCAGACGTTCCGCTACGCGAGCTTCCGGCGAACCAGGCTTTCGCTATCGATGCAGAGGCGCTGACGATTGCCGAGCTCGAATCTTCGTTGCCGCCGCGCGCTCGGCTGACAATCCTGCTCGCATGCTCGGCGGGTTCGAGCCTCCAGCTGAGAGGCGACGAGCCGGGTAGCGTGGCCGAATCACTGTTGCGGCGAGGCAGCGCTTCCGTGATCGCACCAATGTGGGATTGCGACTATGAGATCGCCGCCGCTTGGGCGGAGCCGTTTCTTGCGGCCTGGAGAGGAGGCGCCATGCCCGTGGCCCTCGCGGTGCGCGAAGCGTTCCGCTCACTCGACGACGGGCTCGATCCGACGGCGCTTGGTCCCATCCACTTGAGAGGAGATTGGCAGTGACACCGGGCACACCTACGTGGTGCGATGACGCGCAACAGCTGAACGAACGGGAACTTGGGCTTCTGCTCGAGGCAGCCGCCCAAGTCCTCACCGAAAGCGCCGAAGATGACCCGAGCGTAACTGAGGTCATCGATTACCCGCCGAGCATGCTTCAGACCGAGCTTCGCCGAATCTTGGCTGAGTCCGGCATCATCGCGGATGAGCCAGTAGCAACCCAGCTGGTCACCGACACCGAGGCCGACCGCGCCCTCAGCGTAGCTCTCATTCAGTCGCTGTGCACCATCCCAGAGTTGCGCGACGCCGTTGACGAAGCCTACGAAGCACGTCGACGCATAATGGTTATCGATCCGGCAACCATCGCGGCCGTGAGCCTCCTGCTCCTTGTCATGAAGGTGAGGCGGGTGCATGTGGGACGAGAAGGCATTGACGTTAGGCTTGATCCGATACGGGACGGGGCGCTCAGCTTCATCACGAAGCTGTTCAACCTTTAGCCCACGTGGTCGAGCAGGTCTTCTATACCGCGCTGGCGTGGGACCTCCCGGACGACTCGGTGGTCGTGGCCCAGGCGCTCGCTGAAGGGCGGCGTACTCTGGCAGAGGAGGGCCTGAGCGTTCCGGCGCTGGGGGACTGGAACGCGTTCCGGCTCTACCTCGATGACTTGTTCGAGGGGCGCCGCACGTTCAGCGACGGCGACCAGAGCAAGCGCATCGCCGACGCAGGCGACGCGATCGGTCGAGCTTCCCCGGTGGCTGCCTTGGTGGCGGGCTTTGCTGCCGTGGCGGAATGGGAGGGTCCGTCACGCTACCTGCTGTTGAGAACCTCGCAGGGAGCGACCAATTGGGGATGGCACGGCTTGGTCCTGCCCTTGGCCCGAAACTTGCTCCGCGCGGATGCGGTCTGGTCAGCCAGCTCGCTCGCA
>JAFASL010000208.1 GCA_019244535.1 Alphaproteobacteria bacterium | reverse complement strand
GAAATCTTCGATCGTCTTGGCGCCCTTCTGAATGTAGGCCCGATCGACGCCGGCGTCGGGCCAGCTTTGCCAGGCGAGATCCGCCGGCTTCAGGATCTGTCCGCGGGCAATCGCGCCGCGGGCGACGAGGATCGATTTTTGCGCCGGAAGAGGCATCGGGGCGGCCTCGGCCTGGACGGTGTGCTGCTGCGCCAGCCAGGACCGCACCAGCATTCCGGTGCCGCCAGCCAGCAAGATGGCGACGAGCAGGAGGATCAGTGTGCGTGCTCGCATCGGCCGGTCTCAGCTGAGGTTTGGCGGGATCGTCACGACCAGGGCGGCGCCGGCGATCGCGACGCCATAAGGGACCGGCATCCGCTTTACTGCGTCGGCGGCCGCCGCAGGGGCAAAAACGGCGCGCAGTACCAACGGTGTCAACAGGGCGACGGTTAGAAGACCGCCGAGGACCGCGGTCGTCATCAGCAGCGCCGGGGTTGAGGCGGGTCCTGCCCATAGCGTCGCTGCGGCGAGCAGCTTGACGTCGCCGCCGCCCATAAGCCCACGCCAGAACAACAGCGCCCCGCCGGCAAAGACCGCGGCCGCGCAGAGTACGGCAGCAGCGGCGCAGGGGAGGGAAACGACCGCTCCCGATGCCAGCTGCAGGGGCCACAACACGCCCAAACCGAGGACCACCGGGTTCGGGATCACCAGCCGGCGCAGATCCTCGACGGCGGCGATCAGCATCAGTCCCGCGAACCCGGCAAGAGGAACGAGATGGAGGTAGAACGGCATGCGGCCCAGGCCATGATCGATGCCGGACCACCCTGCCGAGGATTAGTTAAGGAAGCGATAATCGAGTGTGCGGATATCTTGCCGGTCCGCTAATGAATTAGCGAGCTCCTCGCCCGCAGCGCCAAATTATGAACCCCAGAACAACCTCCGAACCCGGCCCGAGCCGTCACGGCCTCTCACTGCCGCTGATCTTTGGCCTCGGGATCTACGCCGTCATCGCCGGGCATGGCGGCGCGGTATTGCACGACCCTGACACGTTCCTGCACGTCGCGGTCGGGCGCTGGATCATCGAGCACCGCGCCGTGCCTCATCAAGGCATCTTCTCTGGGACGATGGCGCAGGCGCCCTGGGTCGCCCACGAGTGGCTGAGCGAGGTTCTGCTCGCCTCGCTGTTCGACAATTTCGGCTGGACGGGACTGGTGGCGGTAACCGCCTTCTGCGTCGCCGCGGCGATCGCGATATTGCTGCGCCAGCTGCTGCGCCAGCTGGTGCCGGTGCATGCGATGATCGCCGCGGCGCTCGCCGTCATCCTCGTCATCCCGCATGTGCTGGCGCGACCGCATGTCTTCACCTTGCCAATCCTCGTCGCCTGGGTCGCGGCCTTGGTGCGGGCGCGCTGCGAGGAGCGTGCGCCGGCGCCATGGCTCGCCCTCCTCATGGTGGTGTGGGCCAATCTGCACGGCGGCTATGTGCTCGGCCTCGGCCTCGCCGGCCTCTTGGCCGCCGAGGCCGTTTGGCTCGCGCCAGATTGGCGCAGCCGGAGGCGCGCGGCGCGCGGCTGGGCGCTCTTCGGCGCGCTGTCGCTCGCCGCGGCATGCATTACTCCCTATGGCCTTGACGCGTTGCTGCTGCCGTTCCGCCTCGCCGGGATGCGCTTTGCGACGGCGCAGTTGATCGAATGGCGCAGTCCCGATTTCCAATCTTTCGAGCCGCTCGAGCTGTGGCTCGCCTTTGTGCTGTTCGCCGGTCTGGCGCTCGGCTGGCGCTTGCCGGCGACCCGGCTACTGTTGTTGCTGCTGCTGCTGCATATGGCGTTGCAGCACCGCCGACATGTCGAGCTGGTCGGCCTCCTTGCCCCGTTGCTCCTAGCCCCGGCGCTGGGCCGGCAGTTGCGGTCGGCGGCGGCCGGGCCGGCCGACCGCGTTCTGGCAGAGCTGGCAAAGCCGGCGAGCCTGCGAGGGATCGCGATCGCCGCGGTCCTCTTCGCCGGGCTGAGCGCAGTGGTATTGCGCGGCGCTGCGATCCGCTCGGACGTCGTGACGCCGACGGCGGCGCTTGCGGCGATGCGGGCGGCGCACGTCGAAGGCCCGGTGCTCAATGACTACGGCTTTGGCGGCTACCTCATTTTCTCCGGCATCGCCCCCTTTATCGACGGGCGCGCCGAGCTCTACGGCGACGACTTTTTCAGGCAGTATGTCGACGCGATGCTGCTGCAGAACGGCGAGCTGCCGCAATTGCTCGACCGCTACGGCATCGCCTGGACATTAATCGAGCCGCAGCGTCCGGCGGTCGTGCTGCTCGACCATCTATCGGGCTGGCGGCGGCTTTACGCCGACGACGTCGCCGTGGTGCATGTGCGCGACGTTCCGGTGCGGCATTGAGGTGCGACCGAGATGATCGCGACATTCTGACGCGGCAAAGGGGGCCCGAGCCGGCCGATTGTCATACGTCACTGCCGCCGCGCCGCGCCGCAAAATCAGCGATGGATTAACTGGAGCCTCATTTCTCTTCTTAGACCTGTTAGCCCATCAAGGGGATCGCCGAGTTTTATACTGTAAATTATTACACCCGCCGGGCAGGCCAGAAATTAACCCTAACGTAACGGTCATTAACAGAGCATTAAAAATTGTTTGCTTTTGCGTCAATTTTGAGTCAGAAACGCGTCACTAACTAAGCTTTTGCGTGCGATTGTCTGCGCGGCGTCGTTAAACCGGGAAAATTTTCGCGGTTTTGGTGTGGAACTTGCGAAGAATGTCGTATCATACCAAGCATTCCGCCTCAGATCCGCCAGTTGCGCTCTTGTCCGCCGCCGCCCGGCGCGGCGCAACCGAGGCGGGTGCCCGCGCCGCGCCTTCCGCCGAATACCTCCGCCAGCTAGAGAGCGAGATCCCGTTTCTGCGGCGTACAGTGCGGCGCTGGCACCGCGACCAGGCGGATGCCGACGACCTCGTCCAGGATACGTTGGTCCAGGCCATCGCATATGCCGAGTTGTGGCAATCGGGCACGGATCTGCGAGCGTGGCTCTACACGATCATGCGCAACCGCTTTCTCGCCGGGGTGACCAAATCGGCCCGCTCGGCCTCGGCGCTGAAGGAATTCGCCGAATCCGAGCCTCTGCCCGCGCCGCATGCCAGCGAATTGCGGCTGCTGCTGCGTGATCTCGGCGCGGCGCTGCGCCGGCTGTCGAGCGAGCAGCGCTCGGCCGTTCTGCTTATCGGCGTCGAGGGCAAATCCTATGCCGAGGCAGCTGAAAGCATGGGAACTTCTGTCGGGGCCGTGCGCTCGCACCTGTCGCGCGGCCGCGACCGGCTGCGGACTGCGGTGCAGGGCAGCGACACCCGCACCCCCTTCGCCCCGCGCCCCGCCGCCACCCCGCCCGCGGGCGCCGGGGATTAAAGGAGCCGCCTCCGGCGGCTGCATCATCGCGACCGGCCTCGCCGCCACCTGATATTGCAGGGAGAAAACAGGCGGGCGGATCACGGCGGGGTTGCCGCGGCGTCGGCGGTCAGCGGAAGAACACTCATCTGCGAACCATGCCAGACCATTACGGCGATGTTCGGGTCCCCGCGTGAGGCTTTTGTTGATGTCTCTCCACCGCACGGCGATCCGCTTTATGCCAAGTTTTCCTCAATCTGAGTTCCAAGCATCAAAGTTGCAGCCAAGGAGTGCCGCGAGGCTTGCGTTCGCGACGCGGTATTGTTCCGCCAGTCGGCGTCTCAGGGGTTCGGGCAGAGGCTCCGGCGATGGGGCCTCGATCGCATTGATCCGACCGAGACCGGATGCCAACTGTGGGATTTCTCGAACACCCACGAAGCTTTGGAAGACTGCGGCGATGTAATCGGGACGGACCAGGATGTCCTCATGTCGCAGTACCAGAACCTGAGCCCGCGGGAAGTAGTCGAGGAAGCGCGCCAGATGTCGAGCGTAAAGGCCACGCGAGAAATAGGCGTTGGGCCGCGCATAGCTAAGCCCCGTCGGCAATTCTCGCTCGCGCTGCTCCTCGAGGGCGAGTGCCCGCTCGAAGCTCTCGACCTCCAGACCGTTTTGCCGCGACCACAGGTAATTGGAATAGGCACGGTCAATAGGATTGCGCAGCAGGAATATCAGCTTGACCCGAGGCAGCGCACGATAGATGCGTTCCGCCACAATCGGCGACTCCAAATAATTGGTGCTCTTTTCTCCCAATATTCGGTCGCCAGGGAGTCCGTCGAACCAAGTAGCGGAGTAGTAATCGATGCCGCGTTGCCATAGCTCGTCGACCAGGAAAAATTTCGGCTCCGGGACGATCGGCTCGGCCATCGCAAGCTGCGGATGGCGCCGCGCGAGCATGTAGAGCCATGTCGTTCCCGAGCGCGGGGCGCCGGCAATGATGAAGTCGGGGAGGCGATGAATGCGCTCAGACATCGATGATCCGGCAATCCGCTTTGAGTTTCCGGTCGGAGTTCCTCAAATCGTCCTCAGACTGAGGCAATCAAATAGACCCGTCTCCTTATCAACTTTAAATAAACCGGACTATCGTAGCGTGCAATCATGATCTTGATATCAGCGACATAGAGGTATCGACGAGTCAGATTTATTGAAGTCCTGCAGCTCTCGCGCACGATCGTGATACTGTGGACGGCCGGGCAGACCTCAGCCTTGCCCTGCCCTACTCGGATACAGTTGAAACAGGACCTGGAGAGAGAAAATCGCCATGGATGAAAACCAAAAATTCATCAGATCTCGGTATCCGTCCGCGTCGGGTTATCTCGACGACCTAAAACGTTTACACGACCTCTATCGAAGCAGCCCGATCCCGAGCGAAGAACTTATTGATCAATTTGCGCTGTACGCGACGCCTCCGTCGCTGCGCCGATTCATCCATTTCGATAGACTGTACCAAAAGCTCCTCAACCTGCCGGGAGTGATCATGGTTTTCGGCGTTCGCTGGGGACGGGATCTGAGTATCTTGCACGGGTTGCAACAGATTCACGAGCCAATGAACCATACGAGGCGGATGCTCGGCTTTGATACGTTCACCGGCTTCCCCTCGGTATCGTCCCTCGACGGCAACACCTCCGTGACACAGGCGGGCGCCTATGGTGTTACGGAGGCCTATGAGGAGCATCTTGCCGAAGTGCTCAGAGTCAAAATGCGACTCGGTAGCTATGCCCACCTCGAACGCTTCGAGCTTCTGAAAGGTGATGCGGCCGAGCGGCTAACACAGTACCTTGAAACGCATCCGGAGACCGTGGTCGCGTTTGCGTATTTTGATCTGGACCTTTACGAGCCGACAAGAGCTTGCGCTGAGATTTTGATACCTTACCTGACCTCAGGTGCAGTGATCGCCTTCGACGAATTTATTCATCCTGTCTTTCCTGGAGAGACGGTCGCGGCGAGACAGGTATTCGGGAATAACGCGCGGTTTCGTCGGGTCCCTGGGGTCGGACCCGGGCACTCGTCGTACCTAATTTTTGATGGACACCAGCACGATTGATAGGATTACCTTGACCTGTTCAACACCGAGTAGGACCCCCTCGGCAATGGTGAGATCGAGAGGCAATAAAAGATTCAGGCATGGATCGTCCGGCGCCCCTCGTCGCGTTGCAAGCCGCGGCGCCCAAGCCGTCGTCCGCCGTATCCGCCGCGATGAAATAAAGTGGTCTACGAGTGGTCTCCACGTAAATCCGAAGTAGATATTCGCATATAGCACCAAGAATAAGAAAAACAATCCCGAAAAATAAAGACAGGATGACCATTATGGTGCTCCAGCCAGGGAGCGGGCTAAAAAAGATGGCGTTCAGCAAGAAATATAACGCCGCGATTAACCCTATTAGGGCAAACAACGCACCGAGCAGCGTCACGGCTCGGGGAATTGCCCCGGAGAACCCGATCAATCCGTCATACATGGATTTGATCATGCGACCGGCTGACCACGCCGATCGCCCCCTGACCCGGCGCTGCCGATCGTAATCGACCACAGCTTGACGAAATCCCGTCCAGGCCACTAGACCGAAAATCAGCCGGTTGGCCTCACGCATCTGCCGCACGCAATCCACCACTTTGCGATCCATTAACAGAAAGCCACCTGTGGCGAATTTTGATCCTTTAGGCATCGCGAAACGGCGCAGGAGCGCCTCGAAGGCCTTGCTGGCCAGGACTCGCCGGCGAGAATCCTCGCGCATCCGACGCCGAGCAAACACCACATCCGCACCTTGGCGCCAAGCCTCGACAAGGGAAGGAACGGCCTCGGGCGGATCTTGCAGGTCGGCGGGAAGAATGACGAAAGCGTCTGCGTCGCAAAGATCGAGGCCGGCAGTTTCGGCAGCATGAGCTCCAAAATTCCGAGAGAGACGCAGACCACGGAACCGTCGAGACGCCCGACACTGCCGCTGGATCAATTCCCAGGTTCCATCGATACTGCCATCGTCTATTAGCAGACATCGATACTCGACATCTGGCCTAGAAATGAGGACGCGTTCGACCCTTTCAACGTATAGCTCGAAGCATTTCTCCTCGTTGTACAATGGTGTAAGAATTTGAACTATCGGACAAACCATGAACTTCTGGCCCAAAAGCGCGCTCAGACAGAGTAGAAGACTACTTTGCGGCGATTACGACATGGCACCGGGAACAGCAACCGGTATTTCCCAAATCGATGAGCAGCTGATGCACGGCGGGCAGGTATGCGTCGCTCTGCAACCCCAGCCTGCCCGACTTAGATAAGAAGCTCAGCAAAAGTGATAAGGCGGAAATGCCACCGGTTTCGACGATCTGAAAGCCTTGAGCCGCGACCAGTTCATGGAGCTCCTGGCGCAAAAAAAATCTCGTGCGAACTCGCGTCCGGTCTTCTCCATCCCACATTTCCTGACTGCGAGCCGTTTCCAGCATCGCGCCCACGCCACCGTGATAGAGGAGCCGGGCGAGCAGCGCGCCTTCATAGCTCCGATCAGAGAGGAACAAACGCGCCCGCGGTCGCATTACGCGATGACATTGCGCCAGTCCTTTTTCATAGTCCTCGTTCAAATAGTATAACGACTCGATCGCCAGCACTCGATCAGCGACATCGTGTGCGAGCGGCAGCATCCTCGCATCGCATTCGATCAGCACAAGGCGCTGCAGCCACTCCGGATTCTCTGCGAACACCCGAGCCCGAAACCGGTACAGGGCCGCGGCAGTCGAATCCACCATCACTACGCGCATGAAGCCCCACCGCAACCACGGAAGGGCATTGCGACCGTCGCCACCTCCCACGTCGACTACCAATATATCATGATTTTCGGTCGCAAACTGACGTAGGTAATGATGGTACACTGGCGTATCAAGCGAGGTCATGGCGTAGGCAACGGCAGAGCGTTCGTGAAAATGCGCACCTCCGATGCTGCGATAATATTCCGTCGATGGGTCTCCGCTTGAGATGTTGAAACGTATGATACCTTGTTCGATCCGGCCGATTGGCTGACCGGCCGCCCAGAAAAGCCCATCTCGGTATCGCAACGGTCCGCCACCGGGGCTGGCAAGAACTCTCCAAGCCCATTCGGGTATCTGTTCAGATCCGCTCGACCCGAAGCGCTTAACTTCTGCCATGGGTCTGCTGTTCAGTTGCTCCACCGCCATCGGTCGCGGCAGAAAGCCTTAGCACCTAAACTTTCCTTAAAACCTACCACCCCATGGTTGAAATGTGTCGTGGAGGCGCTGGGGCCCATATCGAGGTAGCGGTAGCCTCGCTTGCCCAAAGCATTCATTACCTCGGCCACTAGCACTGTAGCACCGTGACTCGACCGATGCGAGGCACGATCGCAAAGATAGAACGTATTACAGACATTGCGATTCAGAATGAATAGAAGCGTGCTGGCGATCACGAGGCCGCCAAGATGGGCCGACCAAATGCGTAGATGACCAGGCACGCGATGCAACAAGGCTTGGATCTCGGCGGGCGTATGCGTCGGCAGAGACCTCAATCGTGAATGAGTCTCTTCCAGAAGCTCAAGAAATCCACTTAGGCCGTCAATATCGCTCTCCGTTACTGCGACGCCTTTTCGCCGACATGCGCGGACGTAGCGGCGCTGGCGTTCCCGAAATGACTGCTCAAAGTCATCAGAGTTTTCGCGATCGAGTGGGATCAGCAACGGCATGGATCGGTGAACGAGTTGAAAGCCTCGCATATGGAGCGCGAACTCGATTAGCTGATCTGGTTCATCGTGGTAAACGGGCGGCGGTAACGTAATCTCGATTCCCTGCCAGCCGGCAGTCTTGCAGTAGCGCTGCAATGCCTCTACCATCTGCAGACATGCTTCTGCCGTCATAGATTTTATCACTGCCGGTCCGCCAATGGATGCGCCCGCTGTGGAAACAAACATGCCGTCCGCCGAGAGCGCTCCGGGAATCACCGCGTCGATGCGGTTGCGGCGCAGCGCGACGAGATGACGAAAATCATGTCTGCCTGGCGGGTGGTAAGCCAGAAAGTCGAGGTCGTGGAAAAGCGTCGCATTGTTGGATTCCGCGAGCAGCGCCTTCCACGCAACCGCATCCTCGGGGCTGTAGGGGCGAATGACCCAGTCGTTCACGTCGGCCTTCTCAACCCCAGCGAGGTCGAGACCTCCATTCTTCATTAACTTCGCCAAGGGTGGCGGTCGGCAGATCTCGTAATGCAAGCTGTTCGAGTAAATCGATCACCATGGAACGAACCCCGCACCTGGGCGACCTGGCTTCCAGCAGTCTTTGCGGGTCATGATAGAATGCCTTCGATGCCCTATACTGCTGATCGGACACGGCATTCAAATATATCATATTGGGATGCAGATTAATGATCTTGAGGCCGGGCTGATCGAGGTGCAAACGATTGGCCTCGAAACCCGTGGCGCCGGTTTTGAGCTCGAAATGATCGGCAAAATAAATCGGCAGCTCGAGAATGTCGTATTCCTTCCAGATCGGCTGTAAGCCGGGGGTCAGCGGCAGCTGATAGCTGCTGTCGTATTCGATCCCAAATTCCCGGTACAGTGGGATCATTAATGAATCGTAGAACAGGCTGTGACTGCGCACGCCTTTTGCTTCCGGAGCGAAAGTCTGAGTGGTACGCAGCACGTGGCGATATAGCTCCTCCTCCTCGATCCCCGCCATGGCCGCAGGACCCAGGCTTGAGGCGAGTCCCCTCAATGTAGTCCCATTGCGCCGATAGTTGGGGTGAAGCCCGCGCTCATGCGATCCGACATCGACACCGGCGTGCGTGCAAAAAAAGGTCGCCCGCACCCCATGAGCCTCGAAAAGGTCGACGACATCCTGCAGCACCGCGGGATGTGCCCATTCGACATCGACCGTGAGGCAAATCATTCCGGGGTCACCCCGCATTACCGGAACCCTCCGGAAGATCGCGCCACCCCGCGAGCAGCCCGGTCGCGGCGGTGAGGGCGCCTACCAGCGGCGTCGTCAGTCCGAAGATGACCGAGACCGCCGCCACCCCTGCCGGATCGGCATGGACCAGGCTGAAGGCGCCGATCAGAGCCCCTTCGCGCACACCCCACCCGCCAAGCGATATCGGCAGCGCCGAAACGAGCAGCGCCGACGGCGCCAGAACAAGACAGTCCCACGCCTGCAAATCAGCACCGATTGCCCGGCCGATAACATAAAGCAGCAGAACACAAAAAAGGCTGCCGCCGATGGCGAGCGCGATCGCCATGAGGCCAAGCCGTCCCGAGCGCAGCGCGACAAGCAGGTCGCCAGCAATTGTGGCGAGATGGCGTGCAAGCCACTGACCCCGAAAAGACAGCGAACAACCCAGGATCAGCGCGACCGCTGCAACCGTACCCAGCGCCCCAATTGTCAACATCAGATGACCAGCGCGGCCCCCAATCATCGCGAGGATCACCGGGATCG
This sequence comes from Alphaproteobacteria bacterium, assembly GCA_019244535.1. Classification (GTDB taxonomy): domain Bacteria; phylum Pseudomonadota; class Alphaproteobacteria; order ATCC43930; family CGMCC-115725; genus AP-15. Next base: position 14,640 of record JAFASL010000208.1, on the reverse strand, counting down.
TCGGAAGTACGATAACGGCCAGACCGGCGAAGCCGAGCAGCCGGTCGCAAATAACCGAGCGGGTCGCCGCCACCGCTCCGGTCGATCGCGAGAGCAACGCGACGCGAGCAACATCTCCGCCGATAGAGGACGGCAGTGCCTGACCGATAAGAAAGCTGTGGCCTAGCACAAGCGCGAGAGCGCCGAAACCGACTGTTTGGCCGCACAGGAGGCGGATGACGAGCTGCCAGCGCCAGACGAGGAGAGCGAACTGCGCCGCGACGACGAGGCCAATCAAGCCGAGACCGAGCGGCGCTGCACCGCCCATCGCCGCGATGACGGCGCCCAGATCGATAGAGCGGACGACGACCCAGAAAGCCAGCAGGGTCACTACCCAGCGCGCCGCGGACAGCAACTTGCCCCTTGCCGGCGCGGCCGGGAGCCAAGCGCGGAGCATCGTCTCGCCCGAAAAGTTCGGGAAAAGGCGTGACATCCAATCAGGCCGACGCAATCTGCGCCGCGACGCGGTCGAGCGCGCGCAAGACCCGGTCCTGCTGCTCCGCGGTGATGCCCGGATGGATCGGCAGCTGCAATGTCAATGCTGCGGTGCTCTCGGTCAGCGGCAGCGACGGCGCCTCATGGCGGTACGGAGGCTCCAGATGCGCAGCCATCACACCACGCCGCGTCGGGATACCCATCTCGAAGAGGCGGTCCATCATCTCGTTTCGCGACCAGCCGGTGTGCTCGCGCAGTCGCACCTGGTAGCTCTGCCAATTGTGAGCGAGACCCGCCGGAACGTGCGGCGGGATGAGCACCGGATGGCCGGCAAGATGGGCCTGGTATCGAGCGGCGACAGCGCGGCGCCGTTCAAGGATGTCGTCCAGCCGGTTCAATTGCGCGAGACCAATCGCCGCCTGAATGTCGGTAATACGGTGGTTGTAGCCGATCTCGGGATAGCTTTCGAACTGCGTCGGCCGCTGCCCGTGCCGAGCATAGTCCGACAGCGACATGCCCTGATGGCGAAGGCGGCGCAGCCGCTCCGCAAGCGATGAGTCATCGGTAGTGATCATGCCGCCCTCGCCGGTCGTGACGATCTTGCGGGCGTGCAGGCTGAAGACCGTCGCATCGGCCAGTCCGCCGACCGGCCGGCCCTGGTTGCGACTGCCGAAGGCGCAAGCTGCGTCGTCCAGCACGCGCAGCCCATGCCGTCGTGCCAGGCCGCCGATCGCGTCGATGTCAGAGGGCAGGCCCAGCTGATCGACCGGCATGATGACCCGTGTCCTGGTGGTGATCCTGCGGGCGGCGTCGGCGGGATCGATATTAAACGTATCCGGATCGATCTCGGCGAAGACCGGGATGGCGCCGACATGGCGGATGACGTTTACCGTGGCGATAAAGGTGAGTGACGGGACGATCACTTCGTCGCCGGGGCCGATGCCCCAAATGTGCAATACGAGAAAGGCGCCCGTCGTCCAGCTCGACACCCCGACCGCGTGCTCGACGCCGCAAAACGCCGCAAGACGCTGCTCGAATTCGGCGAGGCGCGGTCCGCCGACAACCCAGCCGCTGCGCACGACCGCGGCGGCGGCTTCGGCTTCGGCTTCGCCGAAGAACGGACGGCTGAACGCGATCGCCTCGCTCACCCGTTCCTCTCCCCCTCTCCGCAAGCCGCGGGGAAGCGCCAGTTTCGGATCTCGTCTTCGAGAAGCAAAGCGGGATCGCGATGGGTCGTGCGGAACCAGTCGATATAGCGACGCAGCCCCTCTTCGAGCCCGACCCGGGCGGCAAAGCCGAGCGTTTCGCGCGCCAGCCGCGTGTCCGCCTGCAGCGTCATGATGTCGCCGGGCCGCGGCCCGATGAAGAGCGGCGCGATGTCGGCCCTTCCGCATATCCGGGCGACGGCTTCGGCCAATTGCCAAACCGTAACCATGTTGCCGTAGGCGATATTTACCGCGCGGCCGATCAGCGCGTCGCAATCCGCGGCGAGCGCAATGCCGCGCACGGTTTCCGTCACATAGGTAAAATCGCGCCCGTTCTCGCCGGTGCCGAAAACCACCGGCGGTAGCCCGTTCAGCACCCGGATCACAAAGCGGGGGATCACTTCGGCCAGTTCCCCGGTCATGTGCTCGCGCGGCCCATAGGCGTTAAAGGGACGGACGATGATTGAAGGCAGCCGGTAGGTCTGCCAATAGGCTTTGGCGTAGTGCTCGCCCGCGAGCTTCGCCGCGCCATAGACGGTCGCCGGTTCGCAGACGATTGTCGCTTCATCGAGGGGCCCGGCGCCGCAGTTGCCATAGACCTCCGACGACGAGCAGTAGATAAAGCGGCTGATCCGCCGGCGTCGCGCCACTTCCAGAACGTTCAGCGTCCCGGTCGCATTTATGTCGTGGTTTTCCAGAGGCACGCCGAGCGAGCGGCGCACACATTGCACGGCGAGATGGAATACCCGCTCGCACCCCGCGACCGCCTCCTCGACGGCGAGAAGATCGAGGACAGAGCCCTCCAGGATCCGCACATCGCCGCGGCGTTGCGCGTCGGCCAGATTGGCGCGCCGGCCCGTCGAGAAATCGTCGAGCACGGTGATCGCCCAGCCCTCGGCGGCGAGCCGCTCGGTGAGGTGGCTGCCGATAAACCCGGCCCCGCCGGTAACTAGGCAACGCCGCGTCATTCGGCGGCTTGGCGCAGTGCGGAGGTGGTCCGCAGGCTCGCATCGAGCGAGGTCTGGGCGCGCTCCAGCAGGTCGACAATGCGCAACCCCTTCCGGCCATCCATGATAGAGGGCTCGCGGCCGGCGATGACGTTGCCGAAATGTGCGACGACCTCGGCCAAGGGCTCGCGATCCCAGACGCGCGGCGAATATATGTCGCCGATGCGGTAGCTCGGCATGATGTGGCTGCGCTCTTCCTCCTGATGGAACGAGATGCCGCTGTTGTAGATCTTGAGCTTTTCCTCGCGGTTCAGATCGTCCCACACCGCCATGCGCTTACTGCCGCCGATTGCGATGCGTCGCACCTTGACCGGCGACATCCAGCTCAGATTGAAATGCGCGATGACATTGGATGCGAAATGAACCGTGACATAGGCGATGTCGGGGAGATGCGCGTTGACGTGGCAATAGCCGGTCGCCTCGACGTGCAATGGGTCCTCGTCGAAGAGGTAATCCATGATCGAGAAATCATGCGGCCCCAGATCCCACAAGACGTTGAGGTCGGGCTGGAATAGGCCCAGATTGACCCGTAGTGAGTCATAGTAGGAGACGGCGCCGAGCGCGCCGCTGCGATAAAGCTCGCGCAATTTGCGCACTGCTCCATGGAAGAGGTAGGTGTGGTCGACCATCAAGGTCGCGCTGCTGCGCTCGGCGAGCGCGACCAGCTCCTGGGCCTCCGCCGCGCTCGCGCACATCGGTTTTTCGACCAGGACGTGCTTGCCCGCAAGTATCGCCCGGCGGGCGAGCCGGAAATGCGTCGCCGCGGGGGTCGCGACCGCGACGGCCTCGACCTGCGGATCGTCGACGAGCTCGGTTGCCTCGGGATAGAGGCGCAGCGCCGTCCCCGCGTCTCGCAGGCGTTCCCGCGCGTTTTCGAGGAGATCGGAGACCGCCACGACCTTGAACCGCGGATCGCCCGAAAATGTCCGCAGCAGGTTCTGGCCCCAATACCCGTAACCGCAGAGCCCGACTTTGATGACCCTCACGCGATTTGCCTTGCGGTCGGTTCCGAACTGCCGAACGGCCCGGTGTTACCTCAGGCGCACCTCCGGAGCGAACGAGCAAGTACTCCTTCTATACGAAAACAGCACCCGATACAACCAATGCTGATTTCAATAAAGGTTAATTGCATTCTTTCGGGGCGCCGATCGCACATACATTCATTGTTAATCGGGCGGAGTATAGATCTTAGACGCGCATCATCGACGTTCCCTCTGCCGCGTTGGGCCAAAGCAAGCTAATTCAGATAGAAGACACGTTCTTCACCGAGCAACGTCTTCGACTTTATGGGTCCGGCGTTCTGGTGGCCTATGGCCTCGCACTTATTTGGGCGCTGTTCCACGGCCGGTTTCTTGTCGATGAACACGGCATGCCGGCCTGCATCGACTTTTCGTGGATGTGGGTAAGCGGCAAATTTGCCGCCTCGGCTGCCCCGGTCGCGGCCTACGACTACGATATTTTTTCGGCTTTGCGCGTCGCGCTGGTCGGCCCGGTGAACTGCATACTCGATCACTTCGATTATCCGCCGATATTTATGTTTTTGACGTACCCTTTGTCGCTTATGCCATATTTCGTAGCGTTCGCGGTCTGGATTTCGATTACGTTCCTTCTCTACGCCTCATCCATCTATGCAATCATACCGCACCCGGCTGCTGTCATTGCGGCCGCTACTCCTTGCGCCGTTCTGGTGAACATTCAATACGGACACAATGGTTTTCTTACCGCAGGCCTGCTCGCTCTTTCTTTGAGATTGATGGAACGCCGCTCCCGTATCTCCGGGGTGGTTCTCGGGCTCCTCACTTACAAACCGCAATTTGGTATCCTGTTGCCGGCCGTGCTGCTCGCATCGCGCAACTGGCGCGTGCTCTTTTGCGCCACGGCGGCGGTCGCGGCGTTCGGCCTGACCGCCGCGGCCCTGTTCGGTTACCAGGCGTGGCCGTCGTTCTTCCGCACACTGATCCACCGCGACGCGAACCTGATGCTGGATGAGCGGCTCGTCATGACATTCCAGTCGCCGTTCGGGCTGCTGCGGTGGACTGGCGCGAACCTCTCGGTTTCGTGGACCGGGCACTTGGCGGTAGCGGTTGTCGTCTTCCTGTCGGTATGCGCGATCTGGGCCAAGCCGGTGCCGCATGCGGTGAAGGCGGCCGCCCTCTGCATCGGCTCGGTGATGGTAACCCCTTACGTCCTGCCATGGGACCTCTGCATCTTCAGCGTAGCGGTCGCCTTTCTCGTCAGAGACGGGCTGCAGCACGGATTTCTCCCCGGCGAGCGGTTGGTGATGCTTGCCAGCTGGCTCGGGCTTTTCCTGCTGCTGACGCGGACCGGTCCGCTCAGCCCGCTCGTCGACGCCGTCCTGCTGCTCGCCGTGTGGCGGCGCGTCGCGGCGCATGAAAGGCGCCAGCTTCCGTTGTCCACCCCCGTGACGGAACGCGGTGAGGCAACTGTGCCATTGGCGGCGGGGCCATAATAGTTGTAAGCGCCTGGCAACCCATAGCATTTGCCGTCCGGCTCTCTGAGATCGCTGGCAGCCGGTCTTGCCGATTTTTTTGAGAAGAACTCTCGCGGCAGAGATTGAGTCACGGGGCGTCTAGGCGCGCGCTGCTTGATGTTAGAGGAAGGTGCTCTGTTGGACTCGGGTAAGTTGCTCGCGATAGAGGACCGGATCTTTACCGAGCGGCGGATCCTCGTGTGCGCATCGACCGCAGCCATCGCCTACATGATTGGGTTGGTGATCCGAGTGTTACGGCACCAATGGCTTGTGCGCGATGACGGTACGCAGAAATGTATCGATTTCACTTCGATGTGGGTGAGCGGCACATTCGCCGTCTCGGGCAATGCAGCCGGAATTTACCACACATCGGCATGGCAAGCTGCCTGGCAGGGTCTAACCGGCCTGAAAGACTGCATGCTCGCTTCCGGTCACACCAGTTATCCCCCGACTCTGCTGTTTTTCACCTATCCCTTGGGTTTGATGCCTTACTCGGCCGCCTTCGGGACATGGATGGGTGGCACACTCTTGCTCTATCTGGCGGCCATTTACTTGATAATCCCCCGTTCGGCCGCAGTCATCGCGGCGCTAACTCCGTTTTGGCTGATTTTCAACATCTTGCTTGGTCAAAATGGATTCCTAACGGCAGGATTGATTGGATTATCGTTGGTGTTCGTCGCACGTCGACCGTGGCTGTCCGGGATTTTGATCGGCTTGTTGAGCTACAAACCCCAATTCGGAGTTTTATTCCCGTTTGCACTTCTAGCATCGCGCAATTGGCGAGCTCTTGTGAGTGCGACGACAGCGAGCCTAACGGTAATTATTGCTGCCGCCCTCGCTTTTGGTTATGAGGCATGGCCATCGTTCATCAAATCTTTTCTCGATCGCGATCTCGGAAATCTCGGCGCCGATGAGGGCGTTCGCCTCACGCTTCAATCTATGTTCGGTTTATGGAGTTGGATTGGCGCCGCTCCCTCGATTTCGTGGACTGCTCACTTGGTGGTTGCCACCTTCGTCACTCTATCCGTCTATTTTGTTTGGGCGAAGCCATTCCCCCATTCCTTACGAGCGGCCACTCTGTGTCTCGGGATCGTTTTTGTTACGCCATATGTGCAGGTTTATGATCTCTGCATTCTTTCGGTCGCTGCGGCTTTTTTCCTGCTAGACGGACTAGTGTACGGATTTCTGCCCGGCGAGCGGGCGGCATTATTCGTTTGCCTTGCAGCTGCCTATTTTTTGATCCTGCCAATCGGTCCGATTATCTCCCTTGTACTTTTGGTACTGCTTGCTCGACGGGTTGCGGTGTATTGCAGGCGCGACAGTTCGCTTGGCTTCGGGTTTTCATCGTGGGCATGGGCGGAACACCCGAAGGTATAGATCGTAATTTGCCATGGATCTGACCTCGTCCCCAGCCCAACCCGTTAACCTTTGCCTTGGCGGCAAGCACGGCCGCACGGCAGCGGCGATTTCACACGAGGCAGCCCTCAAATGGCTGCTTTTGGCATTGATCGCTTTGTTAGATTGGATTTGGCTCGGCTCAGCCGGATTTCATCTCGGTCGCGGCTATGTGCAAGCTGCCGGCTGGATAATGTTACTGATCTTGATCAGCTTGTTTTACTTTTACACCGGCCGAGACCAGCGGATTATGGAGTTTGCTCATTTCGGCGCGCAGCTTTTGTCGCTTTACGCGTTGCTGATGCCGCTCAGCTATTTAGCGGTTGCCACGGATTTTCCGCTTGTGGATCGGGCCTTTGATGCGATCGATAAATCGTTGGGACTGGATTGGGTGGCCTGGACACAATGGGTTCGGCGACATTCTCGCTTCGAGTTGCTCTTGTTTATTGCGTATGGAAGTTTACCTTTCCAGGCGTTAGTTTGTTACATATACAATGTCCACACCCGGGCGAGTTGGAGAAACAGCGAGATCTGGTGGATTACTCTTATTTCAGCGCTCGTAACTATAGCTGGCAGCGCCGCGTTTCCTGCTTCCAATCCTTACGTCTATTATGGCCTCGACACAGGGAAGGATTTTATCGATTTCCAACATTTTCTCAGAGTCCGTGATGGGACTATGCACGTTATCGGCCTCACAGACGCGCAAGGCCTCATACAGCTCCCATCCTTCCATACCGTCCTTGCAATAATGTTGACATACAATTTACGGCACAATCGATGGTTGTTTTCAATAGCTCTGCTTTTGAACACGGTTCTCATCTTGTCCTGCCCGACCGAAGGCAGCCATTACTTTATCGATCTCTTTGCCGGAGCGGTCGTTGCTGGCGTCACCATCTACGGCGTCCGGCGCCTTCGATCTCGACTTGGTGAGTCATTCTCTCCTATGCGAGCCGGCAGTGGAATGGCGGCATGACGGAGGCGTTCGCGTATCGCCGCCGGGAAATTGGTTCGCGTTCCAACCTATCGCAGCGGGTAAACATTTTTCAGGACTGGTGGTTGCAATCCTTCGGCTATGCTTTGGCTGCACTATACTTGACCTATTTCGTCATCCTCTACCGCGCGGGAAGTTGGATCGTCGACGGCGCTGGCCGACCGATCTATACCGATTTTGCCTGCGCGTGGACGGCCGCCCTCCAGGCGACTAGCGGGCACGCGGCCTCTCTGTACGATCCCGCGAAGTTCGTGCAAATCCAGGCTGCTGTGGTCGGTCCTAGCGATTACATCTATCCGAATTGGCCCTATCCGCCGACTTTCCTTTTGATCCTCGCGCCGTTGGCAGCGCTTGAGTATTCTCATGCGCTCATCGTCTGGAACCTGCTGACGCTTCTCGGTTGCGTCGCCGTGGTCTACTTAATAGTGCGCCGCCGTGCAGCGATCGCTTTGGTGTTGGCGGCCCCGTTCAGCGCTTGGAATCTTCTTGCCGCGCACAATGGGTTTCTGACAGCAGTATTTCTGGGTGGATCGCTGCTGCTTCTCGAGCGGCGGCCGGTATTGGCGGGCGTTTTCCTCGGACTGCTCACCTATAAGCCGCAATTCGGAATACTATTCCCGGTGGCGCTCTTGGCGGTAGGGGAATGGCGGGCGATCGCCGGCTGTGCCATTACCGTCGTTCTCCTCGCGGTCGCGGCCCTTGCCGCATTCGGTCCCGATGTATGGATCGCATTTCCTCGGGAGCTGGTTGCCCAGGCGGGGTTGAATTTCCCCGCGGACCCCGACAGTAATTGGGCCTATCTTCAGACCGCATATGGCTTGGTCCGCAGCCTTCGGGGTGGGGCTAATTTGGCTTGGCTGGTCCAAGGGCTAATCACGCTTTGCACCGCCGTGATTGTATGGGTTGTTTGGCGATCTCGGATTTCGTACGACCTGAAGGCGGCAATCCTATCCGCCGCAGCTCTGCTCGCCACCCCCTACGCTTTTGCCTACGATACGGCCGCAATTGTTATTCCGGCCGCTTTTTTGGCCAAGGACCAGCTAAACCGCGGGTTGCTGCGAGGCGAGAAGGCAATGTGGATCGTGCTGTTCGCTGCGCCTCTTGCCGTGCTTGTAACCCTCGGAGACAATATCGGCGGACCGACCTTCGGCGGCACACCGGTTTCCTTGTTCGCCGCTTTCCTGATTTTTGTTGTAATACTTCATAGAGCTCTGCGCTATTCTGAGAAACAAGAAATAACCCCTCGCAAGCCCGAACTAGTACCAGCTGCGTGACAATGACGGCCCTCGTAGGGAACAAGGAGCCGCAGCCGGTGAGCGAGACCGTTCGCCCTGTTGAGCCAGCCGCAAATACGGATAGGGTTCCTCCGCATATTCTCGGGGTTTTTGCGAAGTGGCGACTGCTCGCTTACGGATATACTTTTCCAGTCTTCTATGGTGCGTTTTTTTTATACCTTTACAAGCGGGGGCTTTGGCTGTCGCACGAAAATGGGGATCCCGTCTACCACGATTTCACCAGGTTCTGGGTAGCCGGGTGGCAGGCCCTCCACGGCGAAACCGCCTCGCTCGACGCACAAGCCGCGTTCAAAGAAGTCGTGGACAGTTCCACGGGTTTCGGACGTTCTCCTTATTCGTTGCTGTCATACCCACCCATCTATACCTTTCTTCTGATACCTTTGGCGACGCTGCCCTACTTAACCGCATTTCTGACTTGGGAATTGGTGACGCTGCTATTCTGTATCACTGTTGTGTATCTGATCGTCAGAGATCAACCCGCGATTTCCCTGACGCTCGCCTTCCCGCTCGCGGCTTGGAATTTTCTTATCGGACAGAACGGGTTTTTAACCGCCTCGCTGATCGGAGCATCGTTGCTGCTCCTCGAGCGGCGACCGATGCTTGCCGGTGTATTCATCGGATGTCTTAGCTACAAACCACAATTTGGGCTCTTGTTTCCCGTCGCACTCATTGCCGCCGGCCAATGGCGCGCGTTCTTCAGTGCCGCGATCACAGCGGTTTTCCTCGCAGCTGCTTCGGCGGCCGCCTTTGGCGTGGATGGCTGGGCTGCATTCCCGCGCGCAATTTTCGCAGAAGGGCGCGAGACTATGTTGGCAAATCCGGATTGGGGATTCCTGCTCCAAACGGTTTACGGATTGATACTTGTCCTCCATGGCGGCACCACGGCGGCCTGGCTCGCTCAGAGCCTGACGGCAATAGTCGCGGCGGTAATTGTGTGGCTGGTCTGGCGCTCGTCTATACGCTACCCGCTTAAAGCGGCGACCCTGTCCGTCGCGGCACTCCTCGCCACGCCCTACGCTTTCGCTTACGATTTGGCCGCGCTCGCGATCCCGGTCGCGTTTCTCGCAACAGACCAGCTACGGTGTGGGGTGCTCAGAGGCGAGCAGACGATACTCATCGCGCTTTTTCTCATCAGTCTCGCCGTTATCCCGACGACGGGAAAGGCTCCTGTCGGGGTGGTCATCTCGATCGTACTTTTCTGCTTGATCCTGCGGCGCGCTTTACGACGGCCCGAGGAATTGGCCGTACCAGCATAAACTAACGCAGGGGGGCGGCTCGGAAACTTACGGGTTCTCATCTGAAGTACGGTAAACGATTGGGGCTTCCCAAGTTGGTACCACACCACAAGTTGAGTAACACGCGATCGGAATAGAGCTTCTTCGCGAGTTTTGCTAAAATTTTGTTGAGACGAGTTTTGTCGCCTCGACTTGAATCTCCGACGGGCAGAAGCCCTCGCCGGACAGGACCCCCCAACCGGTCGTAACCCCAAGTTTCTGAGGATCCAGAAATGTTCGAGATGATGCAAGCTTATGTGGCCGCGCTAATGAGGCGCTTTCGCAAAGACGAGCAAGGTGCTGCCCTGGTCGAGTACGGGATACTCGTCGGTCTGATAGCAGTGATCTGCATCGCTGCCATAACGATCGTTGGCACGCAAGTAAGCGCCGCATTCAGCAAGATCGCCTCGCAGATCACAGGTATTTGATACCAAAGCCCGATCGCTAAAGCTTGGGCGCGGTCGGCCGCGTCCAAGGGGCCGCACTCAAATTGGCGAAAAGCGCGCTGCGGAAGATACGCCGGCGGCCTCCCTCTAGGATTGTGACATGCGCAAGCTCCTTCTTATTTACATGCTCCAGCCGATCCATCGGCTCCGCCGGGACGACCAAGGAGCGGCGTTGGTCGAGTACGGGATACTCGTCGGGCTGATAGCTGTGCTATGCGTAGCCGCGGTGTCGGTGATCGGGACCAAGCTCAGCACTGCCTTCAGTTTCATAGCGTCGAGTCTGACGCCCGGTATCTGACGACGGGCCCCGATCGCGGTGCTGCTGCATCTGATTTGAGGAGCGGGAGAGGATCTTGCAGACGATAATCTTGCTGCTCGGTTCGGTGATTTTCGCCTTCGTCGCCTACAGCGACCTGCGGACGCGCCTCATCCCTAACGAGTTCATCGTCGGTATCCTCGCGCTCGCCTGCTTGCGGATCGCGCTGTCCGGTGATCCGACATCCGCCCTGTACACGCTGGTGGCGACTGCGGCGCTGGCCGTCGCGACGTTCCTGCTGTTCTGGCGCGGATTGCTCGGCGGCGGCGACGTCAAGCTGATGGTGTCCACGAGCTTTCTGATCGGTTATCATGATGTCCTTGGGTTTCTGTTCGTGATGAGCGTGTCGGGCGGGCTGATAGCGGTTGCGATGCTCGCGAGTGAGAGGCTGAAGAGACGCGCGGCGGCCGCAGCCGCGCAGGAAATTCCCGAAACATCTGCCCGCCTCACCGTGCCCTACGGCGTCGCGATCTCCGTCGCCGGTTTTATGACCCTTCTCGTGCAATCCCTTCCGACAGGATAAGCCGCGATGCGCGCGAAGACGATCCTGGCCGTCCTCTTTCTGGTCTCGCTCGCGGTGGCCGTCGTGGTGATCCTTCGCGCGTTGCCGACGCAGGGCGATGCCAATGCCCACGTCGAGACGCCGAAAGAGGAGATCCTTGCCGCCACGGTGCCGCTCGCAGCCGGCACCTTGCTGCGCGCGCAGGATGTGACATGGGAGACGGTCGCCCGGTCCGCCGAGCCGGGGGAGATCGTCCGACCGTCCGAAGCCGCGCGCCAGGTCAAGCCCGAAATCGACGAGGAGGCGCGCGCGCAAGTCTATGGCGCCGCGATCCGCCCGGCGCGCGACATGAGGGCGGGCGAGCCGATCCGCCGCGGCAACATCGTCCGGCCGGGTGATCGCGATTTTCTGCAGGTCGTGCTGACCCCCGGCTCTCGGGCGATCGCGATCCCGGTCACGACCGGCGGCGCCAGCACCGGCCTCTTATACCCCGGCGACCGGGTCGACGTGATCCTGACGCAGAACTTCAAGGGCGAGGGCACGACGATCACCCGCCGCTCGGTCAGCGAGACCGTGGTCGAGAACCTGCGCGTGCTGGCGATAGACGCGCTCGACGCAAAGATTCCGGCCGGCGGCGGCAATTTCGGCCGCACCGTCACCCTCGAAGTCACCCCCGAGCAGGCCGAAAAGATCAATGTTGCGACCGAGCTCGGCAAATTGTCGCTGACCCTGCGCAGCGTCAGCGGTCCGGACGGCGCGCCGGCCGCCTCGACGCCGGGGCCCGGCCGTGCGACCGGCGTCAAGCCAACCTGGGCTGGCGACGTATCGCCGGCGCTCGGTGGCGCAATGCCGGAAAAGCCGGTCATCGTCCAGCAGCCGCCGGTCGAGGTCGTGCGCGGCGCCAAGCGGGAAGCGGTGAAGCCCGAATGAGAAGCGTCCTCGACGCGCCGGCGCCGATCGAGCGCGCCGTTCCAAGCAAACAGCCGGTCGGCCGGCCTGCCTTTCTGGCGTTTGTCGCCGACGGCGAGACCGAGCGGCTATTGCAGGAATGCGTGACGCAGCTGGCTTTGGGGCAAGGCACGATCCTGCGCGGCGGCATCACCAAGGCGATCGAACATCTCGGCCAGCACCGCTCGCCGCACATTTTGATCGTCGATGTGACCGGCATTGACCTGCCGATCTCCAAAGTCAACGAGTTGGCCGATGTCTGCGAGCCCGGCGTCGCGGTCGTCGCGATCGGCAACCGCAACGAGATCGGGCTCTACCGCGACCTGCTGCATGCCGGGGTCGCCGATTACGTCGTCAAGCCGGTGAACCAACAATTGCTCGCCAAGGCATTGACGAGCGGGCGCGCGCATACCGGCGAGTCGAGCCCGATCCACAAAAAGCTCGGCAGCCTCGTCACCTTTGTCGGCGCGCGCGGCGGCGTCGGCACGACAACCCTGGCGGTCAACACCGCCTGGTACCTCGCGCATCGGCAGAGCCGCCGGGTGGCGCTCGTCGACCTCGACCTGCAGAACGGCGATTGCGCATTGGCGCTCGACATCAAGCCGACCTCCGGCTTGCGCGAGGCGCTCGCCAACCCGCTGCGCATCGACAACACGTTGCTCGAGCGCGTCATGACGCCGGTCGGCGAGCGGCTCTTTGTGCTGAGCTCGGAGGAGCCGCTTGCCGAAGACCTGCATTTCACCGCGGTCGCGGTAGAGACGCTCATCGCGGCATTGCGCGAGCAGTTCCATTACGTCATCGTCGACGTCCCGCGGACCCCGGCGGCGCCCTACCGCCGCGCGCTCGACATGGCCGATTTCTGCGTGCTCGTCGCGGATCAGACCTTGCGCTCGGTGCGCGACACGGTGCGATTGCGCACGGTGTTCGGCGACCGCGACGGCAAGCGCCGTAACATCCTCGTCGTTAACCGCCACGGCGAGGGTGGCCGCCACGCCGTGACCTTGCGCGAGATCGAGCACGTCGTCGAAACCAAGCCGAAAAGCGTGATCCCGTTCCAACCGACCCTGTTCACGACGGTCGCCGGCGCGGTCAAGATCGCGGCGGCGCACAAAGGCAAATTCACCGATGCGATCGCCGGCCTGGCGCTCGAACTGTCGGGGCGGCCGCCCGAGCGGCGGCGCTGGTGGCGGGCCGAGAAATGAGGTCGGCCAGCTTCGGCCGCCGCATCGTAGAGCCGGGCGCCCGAGAGCTCGTCCTCGTCCCCGGCCAGGAGGCCCCGCCCCCGCCGCCCGAGCTCGCCAACCGCGAGGAGTTGAAGGAGCAGATCCGCACGGCGCTGATGGCGCGCATCGACCCGTCGGTCGCCGCCCGCATCCCGCGCCGCACCCTCAGGGCCGAAGTCGCCAAGCTGGTCAGCGAGATCGCGACCGAAGAGCGCATCCAGCTCAACGAGCTCGAGGAGAGCGCGCTCGCCGCCGAACTGACCGACGACATGGTCGGGCTGGGGCCGCTCGAACCGCTTCTCGAGGACGACAACGTCACCGATGTGCTCGTCAACGGACCCCTCGACGTTTATGTCGAGCGTCGCGGCAAGCTCGAAAAAACCGGCGCCCGATTTCGCGACGCGCAGCACCTGGTCGGCGTCGCGCAGCGGATCGCCGCTGCGGTCGGCCGCCGCATCGACGAGGCCAGCCCGATGGTCGACGCCCGCCTCGCCGACGGCAGCCGCGTCAACATCGTCTTGCCGCCGCTCGTGCTCAATGGTGGCACGATCTCGATCCGCAAATTTCCCAAACACGCGCTGACCCTCGACGCCATGGTGCGGCAGGAGAATTTGTCGCCCGAGATCGCGCAACTGTTGCAGATCGCGGCGCGCTCGCGGCTCAACATCCTCATTTCGGGCGGCACCGGATCCGGCAAGACGACATTGCTCAACGCGGTCTCGCAACACATCGACACGACCGAGCGCATCATCACGATCGAGGACGCGGTCGAATTGCGATTGCAGCAGCCGCACGTCGTGCAGATGGAGACGCGCCCGCCCAATATCGAAGGCGCCGGCCACATCCCACAGCGCGAGCTCGTGCGCAACGCATTGCGCATGCGCCCCGACCGCATCATCGTCGGCGAGGTGCGCGGCGCCGAGGCGTTCGACATGCTGCAGGCGATGAACACCGGCCATGACGGCTCGATGACGACGGTACACGCCAATTCGCCGCGCGACGCGCTCTACCGCATCGAAAACATGGTGATGATGGCCAATCTGAGCCTGCCGTTGAAGGCGATCCGCATGCAG
>JAFASL010000142.1 GCA_019244535.1 Alphaproteobacteria bacterium | reverse complement strand
TCTTCTCAATCCCCCCGATCTTGTCATTGCGGACGCTCGCAGATTGGCCTGGCGATGATGCCCTGGTTGCTGCAGCCGAGGTTTTGCTCCTGGGACGGCCTTGATTTCGGCGATTGATTTCGACGGTAACGGCCTCGAGCAGCCGGTTAAGTTGGGCGTCGTCCAGGTATTTGAGTGATCGCGAGAGGTCGCTTGGGAGGGTAACTCGCGCCGGAGACGGTGTACTGATGGAGGATGGTGACGAAGCTCCAGATGACGGCCCTAGCACCGACGAAGCGTGATTTTGTCGTTGGAACCTTTGCATCTCTTAAAGAGTGCCGTACGAATGTAATTGGCGCAATCTCGTTCGAGCGGCGGCTCTACCGCAGGGGTCACTAATCCGAGATCAGGACGATCGAGGCGATCGGCGCGACACAAGCCGGCGCCAAAGTCCAAAAGGCCTATGGCGCCGGTCTCGCTCTATAGAAAAGAGCCATCGAGTGGGTCAACTTCGCCGTGCCGTTTTGGAAAGAGACGATGGAAGGCGCGCTTGCTTGGGACGATTCGAGCAACAACCGCGCCTTCCTATGGGGTAGCATCAGCGCCGCGACTTGAAAAGATCGCCGATCAGCCGACGGGTGCCTGCGCCAATCACGACCGTGTCCGGCGCGCCGAGCCCTGCAGGCGGCCGGCGGGCATGCTGTTCATGGAGGCCAGAGGATGAAATTCGCCGATCGCGCAGCCGCCGGCCGCCAGTTGGCTGCCAAATTGACGCAATTCAAAGGCAGGGCGCCGGTCGTCTTGGCACTGCCGCGGTGTCGCTGTCGGTTTTGAGATTGCCCGAGCGCTCGGCGCGCCACTTGACATCGTGCTGGTGCGCAAGATCGGTGTGCCCTGGCAGCCCGAGCTTGCTTTGGGTGCCGTTACCGATGGGGCGAGCCCAGAGATCTTCATTGATGCGGATCTGGTCAACGCCTTAGGCATACCTGAAAGCTATGTGGAGGAAGAGACGGCGCGTCGGCTCGAGGAGATTGAACGGCGCCGCACGAGCTACTGTGCGGGCCGCCCGCCAATAGTAATCAGTGGACGCAGCGCAATCGTCGTCGATGACGGCATCGCTACTGGCGCCACAATGCGGGTGGCGCTACGCGCGGTGCGGCGGCGTAATCCGGCGCATCTGGTGCTCGCGGTTCCAGTAGCCCCACCGGAGACGCTCGCCCAGCTCCGCAAAAGAGGCCGACGAGGCTGTCTCCCTCAAGACATTCATCATGCTGGGTGCAATCAGCTTCTACTATCGCGATTTCCATCAGATGAGCGATGAGGAGGTGACCGATCTCCTCGCCCGCGCGGCGCAGCTGACGTGCGAGGGGCCGACCCCAGCGAATGCCCCCGCCGCTGAAGCGTTGTAGGGAGTTCGAATCGCGGAGGGTGCGGTTGCATTTTCCTGCTGGGTGCCTCCGATTGTTCCCCAGCCAAGATCATCACCGGCGCTGCTAGGAGAGTGATGAGGGCGACCGGCCTCTCAAACCGTTTAAACCCACGCGCGCTGAAAAGTTCCGGCAATCCGGCGGGCAGGGCCCGGCCAGTGTGGACTCGTTATTACAACTGCGGAGTTCGCTTGACTCCCTGCTGGACCCTCTCAGCAAGCACGGATTATCCGACCATGATACGTGCTGTGGATTAATAGAGCAGTCCCTAAAACCCAAGAGGATGAGCGGTTACAAGGTCTTCCCCCGCATTGCCGCGACGCGGGCCAGTCTGCGTTTTTCCGTTGCCTCCTCCGCTGCGATGCGGGCTAGCCGCTCTTCCGCCTGCTGCTTCTCCCATTCCACACAGCCTTTGGCATAAAAGGTTTTAGGCCCCTCGGGTTCGTCTGTCTCCGCGATTTGCTCGCCGTCATATAGGTCCGGGTCGATGATACCCTCGCCGAGCTTGGTCCAGCCGATACGGATGAATCCTTCGGCATCATCGGCAGACAGCTCGAGCGTGCCATCTGAGGGAACATTGAGATGCCGGCCGGAAAGGGTCTGCACCGACATGTAAGGGGGCGCCTCGAGGAGAACCCGGTGGCGTTCCCGGTCTCTCTCCGCGTTGCGATATTCCTCGGCCGTCATCCGCAGCCACGCGTAGTAGCCGTCCTTCGGGCCACGTTTTTTACACCAGTCGAGAAACTGCGCGGTCGAATCCGCCTGGTCGTCATGCTTGCCGTTAGGGAATACGGTCAGCTCGTGGAGGTATTCGGCGAGCCAGGGAGCACTTTCGGGGAGATGGACAAAGCCGTTCTCGATCATCGCGGTCTGCGCGTGCAGCCGCATGATCTTGTCGAGGGTCGGCTCATACCGGGTGACGGCAGAGCAGCGCTCTTCAATCAGCTCCTGGATCAGCTGCGTGCCTGACGCCTTGTCCTCGATCAGCACAACATTCGCATTGAACAATTGCTGCTGCTCGCGCACGGCGCGCTTGAGCGCGGGATACTCGAGCCGCCGCCGGAACACACCGAGCAGAAAGAAGTTCTTCTCCTTTACTCCCCAGGTTGTGCAGACCGAGAAATCGCTGAGCTCGGTCGCCTTGTTGGCGGTGTCCCAGCTCTGCACGATGCGGTCGAAGCGCTTTGGCATTTGGTCTTCGCGATAGCGCCTGAACCATTCGGCTTTGACCAGGCCCCCGCCCAACGGCGCGGGGGATTGCTGATACTGGCCGGCAAAGTTGTATTCGCCGATTGTCCGGCGGATGCGGTCGAGGGTGTCGAGCGGCTCGCGCTCCGGATGCAAAGCCTCGCCCCGACAGCGGCTAAACCTCCGCGCTCCCCAGATCGTCTCGATGTGGTGCGCCTCATCGGCTTCGGCGACCGCCGGAAAGCTCACGACTTCCCAGGGCTCCTGCGCGAGAACATGGCCGACGAGATCGTCTTCGTGCAGCCGCTGCATAATGATGACGATGGCGCCGTGCTGCTTGTCGTTGAGCCGGCTGTAGAGCGTGTGGTCATACCACTCGTTGCAGCCCTGCCGCTGCGCGTCGGAGAGCGCCTCGTCCGGCTTTAGCGGATCGTCGATCAGAATGATGTCGGCGCCGCGTCCGGTCAGCACGCCGCCGGTGGAGGTGGCGAGCCGATAGCCTTGCCGGGTGGTGATGAACTCCTGCACCGCCTGGCGGTGCGGCGCCAGGCGGGTCGGAAAGAGCTGCCGATACCACGGGCTCGCCATGATGCCGCGGCAATCGCGGGCGAGCTTGTCGGCGAGATCCTGGGCATAG
>JAFASL010000015.1 GCA_019244535.1 Alphaproteobacteria bacterium | reverse complement strand
TGATGTCGCGGGCCATCCGACTGGCGGCGGCAATCCCGATTGGGCGCGGTCGAACCCCGTGCCGTCGCGCCATGCCTGGGCCGTCCAGCGGCTGCTCGACGCCGGCGCGACATTGATCGGCAAGACGATCACCGACGAGGTCTCGCTGGGCATCGTCGGTGAGAATGCGTTCTACGGCACGCCGGTAAACCCGCGGGCCCCCGGCCGGGTACCCGGCGGTTCCTCGTCGGGTTCGGCCGCCGCGGTCGCCGCCGGAATTTGCGACACCGCGCTCGGCACCGACACCGGCGGTTCGGTGCGCGTACCGGCGAGCTTTTGCGGCCTCTACGGTATTCGCCCGACCCACGGGCGCATTCCCGTCTCAGGGATGATGCCGCAAGCGCCGAGTTCGGACACTACCGGCTGGTTTGCGCGTGGCGCCGACACCTTTGCCAGGGTGGCGAGCGTCATGCTCGGAGAGCCGATCCCATCGGCTCTGCCGGGCAGGCTGATTATTGCGGTCGACGCGTTCGCTTTCGCCGATCCGGAGGTCGGAGCGGCATTGCAGCCGATCGTCGAGCGGCTGCGGGCGATCATCGGCGAAACGCGCGAGGAGGTGATGGCGCCGGCGGGCATCGTGCAATGGGCGCGGGCCCAGCGCACATTGCAACCTTCGGAGGCGTGGCTGACCTTCAGGGATTGGATCGAGCGCGAGAACCCGCGCTTCGCCTACAGCGTCGCGCGAAACATCTTTACCGGATCGCAAATCCCCGAGACCGAACGCCAATGGGCCCAGCTGGTGCGGCTGGAGGCGCGCGGCCGGATGCGCCATCTGCTGCCTCCCGGCACTATTCTCTGCCTTCCGACAACGCCGTTCCCGGCGCCAAAACGCGCCGAGCCGCTCTCCTCCGCCAGTGCCCAGCGCGACCGCATTCTCTGCCTGTGCGCGCATGGCGGGCTGACCGGCGTTCCGCAGGTGAGCATTCCCGGTGCCGAAGTCGACGGCTTGCCGGTCGGGCTCAGTATCGTCGGCGTCGCCGGGACCGATGCAATGCTGGTGGCGACGGCGGCCGCGCTTGCCGCTGCCTGACCGCCGATCGATATTGCAGTAGATAACTGGCGCGTAATCGAGCAACATTCCGTTCCTGCCGACCGGCACGTCTGGTCTTGCAGCGCGGCACTCACGCGTTTCGGAGAGTGATCATCACCAGTTCGCAGCGCATTCGAGCCGGCCCGCCCCTCTGGGGCCTCGGCTGGCTGCTTGCTGCTATCGGGCTGCTGCTGCAAGTCGCGGCGCCCACAGTGTACCCCGCCGGCCAGGTCCAATTCGCCAACGATACCGGCGGCCTCTCCGCCGCGCTTGGCGAGCACGCACTGTGCTTGTCAAGGGTTCAAGACGCCTCCGGCGACCCGGATCACCCAGCCCCGAAACCGGCTCACCACGAAGTCGCCGCCTGCTGCTTCTGGCATGGTGGCACGGCACTCGTAGCGGATTGTGGTGCGCATTTCGAAGCTGTCGTGTTCGCTCGGCCTCGCGGCATCTTCGGATCCGTTACCCAGATCCCTGCCCGCCGGATAACCGGCGCTATCGGCCCCCGCGCGCCGCCAATCCAGGCTTAGAGCTGCTTCTCATCTATCGGCCTGTGTCGCTGCGCGTTTTGCAGGCGCGGCGCGGGCCGATCGTACGCTCTCTCAAGCTTCGGGATCCCTTGATGACTGCCACCAGTTTAAACGGCAGGATAAAGCTCGCCGCCGCGGCGACTGCATTGATGCTTCTTCCGACCATGAATGCGTGGCCGCACGGCTTTGCCGGCGAGCGATTTTTCCCGGCGACGATCCTGACCGACGACCCGTTTGTCGCCGACGAAATCTCCTTGCCGCAGGTCAGCCTCAACCCGCCCACGCCCGACGGCTCGCAACAGACCGACATCCAAATCGATCTTTCGAAGCGCATCACGCCCAATACCGGCTTCGTCATCGGCGATCAATGGCAACGCCTGAGATCGCCTGGCGTGCCGTCGGTCGGCGGCCTCGGGCCATTGCATACCGGCGCGCAGTACCAGCTCTTCGTTGACGGACCGCACCAAGCGTTGGGGCTTTTAGGGCTCAACGTAACCTGGGCGCATACCGGCCGCGTCCAGGCGCTGGGTGCCCCCGACTTCACGACCCTGTCACCGACCTTCAATTTCGGTAAGGGGTTCGGGGATATCCCCCGCTCGCTCACCTATCTGCGGCCCTTTGCGATTACCGGCAATCTCGGCTTCGACTTTCCGACCAAGACCGAGAGCGCCGGCGCGCCGAATCCGACGAACTTCAATTACGGTTTCGCCTTCGAATACAGCCTCCCCTATCTCCAATGCTGCGTGAAGGACATCGGGCTCCGGGCGCCTTTCAATCAACTGTTCCCGCTGGTCGAGATCTCCTTCTCTACCGCGATGAACCGAGGACTGGGAGGGCAGACCATCGGCACGGTCCAGCCCGGGATCATCTGGGCAGGGCAGTATTTCCAGATCGGTGCCGAGGCGATCATACCTGCAACGCGCTTAACAGGGCATGGCTATGGCGGCGTCGTCCAACTTCATTTCTATCTGGACGATATCTTCCCGCGCAGCATCGGCAGGCCGATTTCGGAGTGGTGATGATGCAAAACGTCATGACGAGACTCATCATCGTCGCAGTGGCCCTGGGGGCCGCCTCGGCCGCGTGGGCGCACGCCTTCCTCGATCATGCGAACCCGGCGGTCGGCAGCTCGGTGCCGACCGCGCCGGCGGTCGTTACGCTGTGGTTCACGCAGGATCTCGAACCAGCGTTCAGCGACGTGACGGTGACAAACCAAGCGGGGCAACGGGTCGACCTCGGCAACGCCCGGATTCCGTCTGACAGTCCAGCTGAGCTGCAGATCGGATTGAAGCCGTTGCCGCCCGGAACCTACCTAGTCCGCTGGCACGTCGTTTCGGTGGACACTCACCCGACGGAAGGCACCTACACATTCGAGGTCGGCGGCGGGTGAGCTCGACCGCGGAAGCCTTGAGGTCGCAATGGAAGGTTTTCTGATTGCGGCGCGGTTCTTGCATGTCTCTGCGGCAATAGTATTGGCAGGGGTCTTCGCCTTCGAGCGGTTCGTCGCCGACCCGAGCTTCCGGGAGTCCGGCGCGGCACCTGCAATCACTGGCCGGCTGCGCCGGCGGCTGGCGTGGCTGGCCTGGACCAGCCTGGCGCTGGCGTTAGGCTCGGGCGCCGCCTGGCTCATTGCGGTGGCGGCGGGCATGAGCGGGAAGCCGTTGGGCACTGTGCTTTCTCAGGGCACTGTACCGATCGTGCTGACTCGCACACAGTTCGG
>JAFASL010000906.1 GCA_019244535.1 Alphaproteobacteria bacterium | reverse complement strand
CGATTGGACGATGATGCGCGCCTATGGCCGCTCCAAACTCTGCAACATTCTTTTCACCCGAGAGCTCGCATCGCGGCTCGACCCCGGCCAGGTCATCGCTACCTGCCTGCATCCCGGGGTCGTCGCCACCGGGTTCGGACAGCGCGGCGGTCTCGTCGGGCTCGGGTGGCGGCTCGCGAAGCCGTTCATGTTGAGCCCGGAGCAGGGTGCCGAGACTTCCGTTTTTCTCGCAATGGTGCCGGACCCCAAACCTTTCCACGGCGGCTATGTTGTCCGCAAAGCGCTTTCCCAACCGGACGCGGCAGCGCTCGACGGCAGCCTTGCCCGCCGTTGTGGGACGAAAGCGCAAGGCTCGTCGGTCTCTGAGGGTTCGCATGATCCGTTCGAGGCGCGCATTCATCCGCGAGGCGCTGGCGATCGCCGCGACGGCGTCCGCGTCCGGATTGAGTTCCGGAACCGTCGCGTGGAGTCAGACCACGCTGAGCCCCGAGGCGGCGCTGCAACAGCTGATCGACGGCAACCGGCGCTTTGCCGAAGACCGAATGACCTCCTTTGCCGAAGATCTCGAATTGCTGAAGGCAAAAACGGCCGAAAGGCAGGAGCCGTTTGCCGCTGTGCTGTCCTGCGCGGATTCGCGGGTGCCGGTCGAATTGATCTTCGACCAGAGCATCGGACATGTTTTTGTTACGCGGGTCGCCGGCAATATCGCGACTTCGGCGATGATCGCCAGCCTGGAATATGGCGCTGCGGTGCTTGGCACCCGGGTGATCATGGTGCTGGGCCATGCCAATTGCGGCGCAGTCAAAGCCTCGATCGAGGCGACGGCAGCACCTGGACAGATCAGCGGGCTCTATCCCTACATTCGTCCGGCAGTCGATCAGGCTGGGGACAACCTCGATGCGGCCGTCAGGGCCAATGCCCGGATTCAGGCGTCTCTATTGCGCCAATCCTCGCCGGTTCTCGCCGAAGCCATCAAGAAGAAACAGCTGAAAATCGTCGCCGCCTTCTACGATTTGGCTACCGGCAGGGTTTCGCTGCTCGACTGAGCGGCTACTCACAGACAGAGAACATATCCCTGGGACGGCTCGCCTCGGTTCGAGTATTTTTCATCACCTCAGCGCGCGGGGGGTGTGATGGCGTCTTGGTATTTTTCTTTTGTTTTATTCGCGTTTGCGATGCTGACCGGGCTCCCGGCTGAAGCCCAACCAGCTGGGCCGCCGCCAGCGGTACTGGTGCAGCCGGCCGAGTTGCGCTCGATGACCAAGCAATTCGAGTTCGTCGGGCGCGCCGAGGCGCTCGAGAAAGTTGATTTGCGGGCGAGAGTGCAGGGTTTCCTTGGCCCACGTCTGTTCAAGGACGGCGACCAGGTGAGAGAGGGGCAGCTGGTATTCACGATCGAAAAGGAGCCATTCGAAGCCGTGGTCGACCAGCGGAAGGCACAGCTTGCCGCCGCCCAGGCGACGCTCGCCAATGCCGATCAGCAATTAGCGCGAACCGCTGAGCTGACCCGCAAGGGCAATGCGCCCGTCGCCCAACTCGACCAACGAACCGCCGAGGAGGGTCAAGCTAAGGCCGCCGTCATGGAGGCGGAGGCCAATCTCCGCGACGCGCAGATCCAGCTGTCTTATACCGAGATCAAATCGCCGATCAGCGGCCGTATTGGTAGGCCGGCAGTCTCGCCCGGCAATCTGGTCGGGCCGGATACAGGCGTTCTTGCGACGGTGGTGCAAGAGGACCCGATGCAGGTGCTGTTTTCGGTCACCCAGCGCGAGATGCTCGAAGCCCGCCGCGAGTCGGGCGGGAACGGGAAAGTGCGCGCACGCGTGCGGCTGGCCGATGGCTCACTGTACGATGAGCAGGGGCGGATTGATTTTCTCGATGTCCAAGTCAACCCGCGCACCGATGGCCAGACCGTCCGAGCGATGTTCCCCAATCCCGACGGTATTTTGACCAACGGGCAAACCGTGCGGGTCATCATCGAAGAGAAGGGAGGCGACAAGGTTGTCGTCATCCCGCAATCCGCGGTCGCGATCGACCAGACCGGCCCCTACGTATTTGTTGTCGCATCGGACGATAAGGTGGAGCTGCGCCGCCTTCGTCTGGGTGCCGGCCGCGAGGGCCTGGCGGTCGTCGAAGACGGGCTGAAGCCAGACGAACGCGTGGTGATTCAGGGCCAGCAACGCATCCGCGCCGGGATGATCGTAGCGCCGCAGTTGGCTGCATCACCAGCCGGCTGACGAACGGGCCGAAAATGATCTCCTCGGTCTTTATCCACCGCCCGCGCCTGGCGATCGTAATCTCGATCGTAATCTCGCTCGCCGGTGTGATCGCGCTGCGCGCCCTTCCGGTCGCGCAGTTCCCCGACATCGTCCCGCCGCAGGTGCAGGTGACCGCCACCTATCCCGGCGCCTCAGCCGCAGCGGTCGAAGAAAGCGTCGCGCAGGTGATCGAGAACCAGGTCAACGGCGTCGACCGGATGATCTATATGAAGTCGACCTCCGGGAGCGACGGCAGTTACGCGCTGAACGTCAGTTTCGAGGTCGGCAGCGACCCCGACCTCAACACCGTCAATGTCACGAACCGGGTCAACCAGGCGCTCGCGTTCTTGCCG
>JAFASL010000902.1 GCA_019244535.1 Alphaproteobacteria bacterium | reverse complement strand
GCCGAAATCTTTGAAGGGCGGAATTACGGCAGCATCTTCGGCAGCGTGATGCTGGCCGCGATCCTCGGTGGCGCCGCAGGACCGTGGGTCACAGGCGTCATGTACGATCGATTGGGGACCTATCTCCCCGCATTCTCGTTGTCGATTGTGCTAAGCCTTGTTTCCGCCATCGTTATCTGGCTGGCCGCGCCCCGCAAGGTTAGGTCCGTAGCCGGCCGCGTAAGGGTCCCGGCGACGGCCGCATGAGCTCGGTCACCTACAAAGGCGCCGTATATCCGTGGCAATGCGACCACATCGGTCACATGAACGTTATGTGGTACGTCGGCAAATTTGACGAGGCGAACTGGAACTTCCTTGCCACACTTGGGCTGACGCCCACCTACTTCGCCGAGCAGCACCGCGGTATGGCCGCGGTCCAGCAGAACATCGCTTACAAGCACGAGTTATTGGCAGGCAATATCGTCGAGGTGCGCAGCCGGGCGCTCGAGATCGGCGATAAGAGCCTGCGCCTGCTACACGAGATGTGGAATGCCGAGACACAGGAACTCTCGGCGTCGTGTGAGCTGACGGTCGTACATATGGACCGGCGAGAGCGCAAGGCGCTGTCGTTTCCGGAACCGCTACGGGTAGCTGTGCTCGCGGAAATATCCACGATGGCGTAATCAGGTCAGCCGCGCGACACACTCGCGATCCTGGGCACCATAGCAAGTCGGACGACGACCGATTTGGGCATGAGCACGCGTCGAAGCCGTGGCGGCTCATTGGCTCAAACGCGGCGCAAAGCAGACCCGGCGATTTGTACGCTACGGGACGCCGTTGCCCTCCGGCTTTCCGAAGATGCCTTACATCTTTTCCCGGGCGCGTTCAGATCGGCCTGGTGTCTGACAGGAGTCTGAAAGAGAAGGCAGGGTGGCCAGCGGAAAGTTCTGGGTGGCAACGGCGGATCCCGTCGGCGTTATTCTATTGCTGTCGACTGCCCTCACTCCCACTCGGCTGTTTTAAGCCATGGTAACGTGCTGATTCAGCAGCGCAAATTTTTTGCGCCCGACGAAGAACCGTCTTCTCAATCCGTCAGAAATTTGCGCTCTTGATTTCCAAGGCAAAATTCGACGCTTCGGAATTAGCCAGCTTTCAGCAATTATCGACACCTATCGGACGATTTTTTGATGTCTCCACTGAAATCGCATGATCACGTTCCTCCCGCAAAAACACCGTCAGCGTCGGCAGCGCCCACCAACGAACATCAGCCTGACGCGGCTCTAGATCAGGGCCGTTTTCCCTCGAAGCCTCATTGCCATCTCCTCGGCGCTGTAGGCTCGCCTGGATCGGAGCGCCGAAAGCCACGCGCGGCCGCCGATTCGGGGCGACGATCAGTCGGACTGAGTATCCGTGCCATCGTCATCCGCGGGCCCGAACCCAGGGAGGTACCGCCCGAAGTTCAATTCGAAGTCGCTCGGAACACCGTAACCGATACTGCGGATCTTGGCACGGCGCGCCTGTGCACCGGGCAAGGCCAGGGTTGAGAAGAACATGTCGTTGCTCGACTGAAGCTCGGTAGCTGTCGGCGTCCCGAACCGATTGATCTGGGCCTTCGCCGCGGCTAGAGTTTCGCGGTCGAACGAGGCCAGACGCCGGGCGAGCGCATCGACAAACGAGTCTAGGTCGGCATCGTCCATCGTGCGGTTCACCCAGCCATAGCGCTCGGCAATATCAGCATCGAAATCGTCGCCGCTCAGGACGATCTCAAGCGCGCGCGAGCGGCCGACCAGACGCGGGAGCCATTCCAGCGCTCCGCCGCCCGGGACCAGTCCGACGCCGACCTCGGGGTTGCCGAACAAGGCGCGTTGCCGGCTGGCGAACCGCATGTCGCAGGCCAGCACGAACTCGTTACCGATGCCGCGCGTGCGGCCGCGAATCTTGGCGATGCTCACGACGGGCGTGGACGAGAGGCGCAGCACAAAGTCGCGCCAAAGGCCCAGCACCTCTGGCCGCTCGGCGGCCTTGGCTACGTCCAGATGGGCGATGAAAAAATCAGGATTCGCCGACTGGAACACCACGACCTTCACGGACGGGTCCGCCTCGAGGTCAGTCATCAGTGCTCCCAATTCGATGATAGTTGTGGGAACAAACATGTTGATCGGCGGGCTGCTGAAGGTGACCGTCCATCGGCCTGGATAGGTGCGGTCGGTGTTGAACTGCGAAGGGTCAGGCATGGCGCCTCTCCTTGTTTCTGTTCGCACAGTGGTGCGGCGCTTAGGAACGGTTGTTCGGGAATAGTTCGATCAGCTGCTTTGTCGTCAGATTGCATGGGCGAATGTCGGACGTTTCTCTGACGGTTCGGCTTCGATGCCGGTCATTCGTCGGGACAGTCGATGTTGACACTGCCGAAGGGCCACTGGCCCGAAAGAAACGCGTGTCTCCGCTCATTCCGCCGGCCGGCCGGCGTTCGAGCGAAGCGCCGCTGTGGTCTGGAAATAGGCCGGGTGGTCCGCGGACAGGCCGCGATGCACCCGCCGGGAAATCTCGTCGGCCAGCACCTGGCCCTCGCCGTGCTCGAGCGCCTCAAGCGTCGTCCGCGCGATTTCCTCGGGCGAACTCTTCGGCGCATCGATATCGCCGGCGAGGTCCGTGGCTATGAAGCCCGCGTGCAGCCCGACGACCTGGGTCCGTTGTCCCGCAAGTTCGATGCGAAGGCCGTTGGTCAACGCCCATGCCGCGGATTTCGACGCCCCGTACGTCGCCAGCATCGGACCGTTCATCCAACTTGCGACGGAAAGCACGTTGACGATCGCGCCGCCGCCGTTTCGTGCGAGTACAGGGGCGAAGGCACGCGCCATGCGGAGCGGCCGAAGAAGTTTACCTCGTACTGTTCTCGCGCGGCCTCAACCGCTCCCTCGGTGAGAAAGCCGCCTGGCCTCGCGATGCCGGCGTTGTTGACGCGCAGATCGATGTCCCCGGCGGCACGGACCGCGGCGTTGACGTCCTCTTCGCTGGTGACGTCCAGCTTCAGCGCCACGACGCCTCTCAGGGTGACCGCTTCCGGCTTGCGCGCCGCGGCGTATACCGTCGCGGCGCCCTTTTCCAGGAGCGCGCGGGCAAAGGCGAGACCGAGGCCCCTGTTGGCGCCGGTCACCAAAGCGATTGATCCTGCAACATTCATGACCTGTTCCTTCGTCGGCTATTCATGATGACGATCATACTTGCACATACATGATGGTCATCCTATTTGATGTCAAGACAGCCATCGCCAATTTTTCGACAGGAACCGGAAGGGGCTAAAAATATGCGATATCCCGCCAGCGAGACGGCCGAGAAGCATGAGAAGATCCTGAAGGAAGCCTCGCGGCTGTTTCGCGAACGCGGCTTCGGCGGGGCTGGTGTCGCCGAAATCATGAAAGCCGCAGGGCTGACCCATGGCGCCTTCTATGCCCATTTCCCTTCCAAGGAGGCGCTGGAGGCCGAGGCGGTGGACTGTGCCTTGGCGCAGTCGGACCGCCGCGTCGATGCCCTGAGGGCAGAGGGGAGCGATCCGAAGCGGGCTTTTCTTGATAGTTATCTAAGCGCAGCGCATCGCGACCATCCGGGGTCGGGCTGTGCAATAGCGGCGCTCGGGCCGGAGATCGCCCGGGCTTCTGCAGCGCGCAAGCCCTTCACCCTGCGGGTGAAGCACATGATCGACGGAATGGCCGGCCGGTTTCAATGGAATCCAAAGAGTGCCGCGCGCCGCAATGCGATCCATCTCCTGTCGGCAGCCGTCGGGGCGCTTGTATTGGCGCGCGCCGTAGACGATTCCCGCTTTTCCGACGAGATCCTGAACACCATACGAGACAGCTTGGCATTGTTATGAGCGAAAAGGGGTACAATCGCTGATCGCCCGAGCCGGTTGGCGGCCCGCCTGCTGGTCCCTCGGCATCGTAATCCTTGTGCTGCTGGCGCCGCCCAACTTGCTGCTGCGCCGGGAGCCCAAAGATATTGGCCTGGTCCCTGACGGTATCGAGACGACGAATCCGGGTT
>JAFASL010000871.1 GCA_019244535.1 Alphaproteobacteria bacterium | reverse complement strand
CGACAACCTGCACTCGCCGCCGCCTGCCATTCGGCACATCGGCGTTGTCGATCTCGGGCGCGTCCTCGCGCGGGGTCTCGACGACTTCGCGGCGTATCGCACAGACGTCATCTTTCTGTGCGTGCTCTATCCGGTGGCCGGCCTCGTCCTGGCGCGGCTCGCCTTCGGCTACGACTTGCTGCCGCTGCTGTTTCCGCTCGCTTCCGGGTTTGCGCTGGTCGGCCCGCTCGCGGCTGTCGGCCTCAACGAGATAAGCCGACGCCGCGAGGCGGGCATGGCGGTAACCTGGACGGATGCGTTCCAGGTTTTCCGCTCGCCGTCGTTCGGCGCGATCGTGCTGCTCGGCTTGGTGTTGATGGCGATCTTTCTGCTGTGGCTCCTCGCCGCCGAGGCGATTTACCAGGTCACCCTCGGTCCCGCGCCGCCGGCTTCCCTACGTGCTTTCGTCCAAGACGTGTTCACCACCTCTTCGGGCTGGGCGATGATCGGCCTCGGTGTCGGTGTCGGCTTCCTCTTCGCCTTGCTTGTGCTGGCGATCAGCGTCGTGTCATTCCCGCTGCTGCTCGATCGGGAGGTCGGCGTCGACACCGCCGTTCTCACGTCGATCCGGGCCGTATTCAGAAATCCAGTGGCGATGGCGGCCTGGGGTCTGATCGTGACCGGCGGGCTCGTCGTCGGATCGATACCGTTTTTGCTCGGCCTCGTTATTGTAATGCCGGTCCTTGGTCACGCCACTTGGCACCTCTATCGCCGCGTCGTGGCAAGCTGACGAACGCGGCCGGGCTCAGGCTAAGAGCGCGGGCTCACAACCCGCTCTTGCTGCGGAGATGCCGCAGCCGTTGGGCGATCTGTCGGGTTACCGTCGGGCACGGGTCCTGATCCAGCATTCGCGCGACCCGTTTCGCGTAGGCTGAGCAGAGGAGAAGAGCCGGTCGCGCCAGATCGGGATCGCGCTGTGCCCGCTCGCAGAGTTCGACTAATAGGCTCATTTCCTTCCTCGGGATCCAGCGAGCGAGCTCTTCGAGATCGTCGGGTGCAAAGGAAGCGCCGGGATCGTGCCCCTCGGCAGGTTTACTGATACTGGATTGCGATGGCACGGGCATTCCGTCAATTTTTGCAGATCCTGGGATCACGAGATGTGCTCGTTGCACAAAACCAGCATTGCTTTCACGGGGTTCGGGGCCGGGCTCTTTCGTCCAAAATCAGCATAGCTGGGCAATCAAGATTCTTCAACCGTCATAGCCCGAAGTCGTTAGAGTACGACACATCCCGACAAGAGCTGGACAGCTGATCGCCCGGGATTGGACGCGATCGCAGCAAGCATTCCCGTGTCCATCAGATATCGGACAATCTTGTGACAGAGTGGATGATAACAGGATATTAACAGAATACCGGGTATCAACTTAGCACCAGCTCGTGAAAGACCGGTTGCAATCCGTGGTTGAACCCCGAACAACTAGGCATTTCGGTAGATCACCGGCGCAGAGCCGCGCAAGCAGCGTTCGCACGATGCCGGCTGCCAAACCGGGCGCACATGCCAGGCGACCGCTCGCGGGATTGGCCACTGACCATCGGTGAACCCATGAAGCCACCGATGCGGCTTCCACAATTTTTCCTCCGGCGGAAGCGGTGTGCCGAAGCCCGATTGCTTCAGAGCACTCTCGAGCATATCGGCGAAGGTTTGAGCGTATTTGACAGCCGGGGTTGGCTGATCGCATGGAACTCCCGTTTTTGCGAGCTGCTCGAATTGCCGCGAGACCTCACACCGGGTGTGCCGCTGCGCGATATTCTGACGCTCCAGGCGGTACGAGGCGATTTCGGCGCCGGCGATCCGTCGGCCGAAGTCGCCAAACGCGTCGAAAGGTTTTATCGCGACGTCCCGACGACCAAGGAGCGGACGACCCCGCGCGGCCGCATCCTGCAGATCTGCCGCCGGGCGATGCCAGATGGGGCGGTCGTCTCGGTTTATTCGGATGTTACGGAACTCAAAGCCTCAGAGCGCAGATTGATCCAGGCGCGCAGCCAGGCGGAAGCGGCAAACCGCGCCAAGAGCGAATTTCTCGCCAATATGAGCCACGAGCTGCGCACCCCGCTGAATGCCATCATCGGGTTTTCGGAGATCATTGCCCATGAGCTGTTTGGGCCGCTCGGGAACGAGAAATATTTGGATTATATGAAGGATATTCACCAGAGCAGCCTGCATCTGTTGTCAATAATCAATGACGTGCTTGACATGTCAAAGATCGAGGCAGGAAAACTCGAATTATCGCGGGAGCCACTAAACGTCCGGAGTCTGATTGGCGAGGTCATCCGCATGGTGCGGGAGCGGGCCGAAAGCCGCGGCATCCGGCTCGTGACGACGCTGGCGGACGAGAATTTGAAAATCTGGGCGGATGAACGGGCGATGAAACAAATCTTTCTCAATCTGCTGTCCAACGCCATAAAGTTCTCCCGGGAGGGCGGCGAGGTCTGTATCCGCATCGCTGCAAATCGGCCAAATCTCGCCATCGTGGAATTCGAGGATCACGGCATCGGTATGAATGAGGAGGAACTGGAGCGCGCCTTGCAGCCGTTCGGACAAGCAAAACCGTCAACTACCCGCAACTATGGCGGCACTGGTCTGGGCTTGCCGATTACCAAAGGGCTGATCGAAGCCCATGGCGGCAAGTTGGTGATCGAGAGCCGGGCAGGGCAGGGCACTATTGCACGCATCGCGGTGCCGACCGAGCGCACGGCATTACCCGCCGGGGCCTGACCGCTATCAATTACACCGTCGTCGGCGCCACCGCATCAGGGCGAAGGGCGCGGAACAGCAATACTCCGGGCAGCGTGGTAGCCGTGATGATGGCCATGGTTCGGAAACAACCGGTATAAGCCGTAAGAACCCCGTAATTCAACGCTTCAGGCGGCAAGCCTGCTCCGGCCAGCGGCAGCTCTTGGGCTGGCAGCGAATTGCTTTGAATGCGCGCCTGCAGCAGCGTCGTCATCACGGCGACGCCGCTGGCGCAGCCGAGCTGCCGCAATAGGCTGTATACGCCAGCGCCATCGGTGCGCAGCTCCGAGGCAAGAGTGGAGAAGGCGAGGGTGCTGAGCGGAGTGAACAGCAGCCCGACCCCGACACCCTGAAGCGCGCTCGCCGTGGCCAACCAGATCTGGCCGCCGTTCGGCGACGCCCACGACATCAGCACGAGCGCTCCCGCCGTAATGGCGAGCCCGGTCGCGAGCAATACCCGGTGATCGATCCTGTCGATCAGGTAATGTATCGCCAGCATCATCGCCATTGTGCCGATGCCGCGCGGCGACAATGCCAAGCCGGCCTGAGTGGCATCATACCCGAGCGGACCCTCGCTCAGCGCCGGCAGGAACACGATGGTGGTAAACAGCAGCGCGCCGATCAAAAAATTGTAAAACGCCGCGGCGGAGAAATTGAGATTGGCAAACACTTGGAATCTGAAAAGCGTAAACTGCGCCCGGACACTGCGGATCGCGATTGCCGTCAGGGCGAGGACCGCAACGGCCGCTGCCGCCGCGGTCTCGGCGGATAATGGCCACGACTGGCCGATTCTGCGTTCCAGCGCCAATTGCAGCGATCCGATGCCGATGATCAGCAAGACGAGTCCGATCCCGTCGATCGGCGCTTTGGTCGTCGACTCGGCCGCCGCCGGCACATGGCCGAGGCCCAAAATCGCGATTACCCCGAGTGGAAAATTCAACGCGAAAATCCAGCGCCATGACGTGAGGTCCGCGATGACGCCGCCCAGCACTGGTCCGAGGATGGGGCCCGCCATGATCGTGGCTCCCCAAATGGCCAACATCCGGCCGTGGTCCTGCTGAGGGTAGATGTCAAGGAGGATCGCCTGCGCAAGCGGCTGAATAATGCCGGCTGCCGCACCCTGCAGCAGACGGAATTGGATCAGCGCGAGGGCCGAAGGCGCAACCGAACACAGCCCCGAGGCAACGATGAACAGTGCGATTGAGCCGACGAAAAGTGGCCGCGCGCCGTAACGGCGGCGCAACCACCCGGTGAGGATGGCCATGACGGCGGAGGCGCAAAGGTAGCTCGTCATGACCCAGGATCCGAGCTCGATCCCGCCGCCCAGGCTTTCTTCGAGTTGAGGCAGGGCGACATTGGCGATTGTCGTGTCGAAGGCCTGCATGGCGGTCGCGATCATTAGCGCCGTCGCCGCCTGCCGCCGGCCCGAACTCGACAGGACGCCCGCTTCGATGCTCATTCGGCTCCGCGGATCGCCGATCTGACGAACGGAGCTCTAACGGCAACATCGCTCGTTGGCCCAGAGGCACGCCCGATCATGCGCCGAAATCAGAGATGCGATGCAAAATCAGCCCGCATCGGACAGTCGACAGCTGTTTCCGCAAAGGTTGCCCTGTTTGACTGGTAGAATTAGCTTGCTTAGCGGGGGGACTGTCAAACAGTTGCACTGCGAAGTCAACGATGGTTCGGACAAATCCAATACAATTTAAGGCGATTATGAGATATAATCGATGGGCGGTAACCGGAGCTGCAGTACTGCTAATTCATCTCCCGTTAATCTGCTGTGTATAAAGTCGATGATCTCGGGAAAATTGTCCGGATATTCGGGCTGAGAGGGTTTCTTGAATCGCCTCACGATGCTTGTTTCCGCCGAAGGAACATGGATGCTCGAAAACAGTGTCGAGTTTCATGCCGCATTGGGAGATCCGAACCCGGACTACGATGCTACCGGTTTTGCCGTTAAGAACCTGGGCTTTATCAAGTTTCAGATCCTCGACAATTCGATAATCGAGATCGATCTGCACCCCCGCAATGTCGAAATTCCGGCGCTGCTCGCGGTTCAGCAGCAGCTCGTGACCTCGCAGGTCAAGTTGTTCCGCATAAGATATTTTGATCTCTCCTGGAAATCTGAAATTATCTGTTCCGCCGAATTGGCGGTAGCACGGCTTTCCGAACTCTGCGCGCCAAAATTCGCGCTGTCAGCCAAAGACAGTTTCCTTGTCGAGCCGCAGGACTACCTCAAGCTCTTTGAATCCGAACAGGGTCCGCTTCAGCTGATGGCACAAAAGTGGCGGATGTCGTTCGGCCACTTCGACCCCAGTGTGATCTCGTTCGCGATCAAAAATGACCTGCTGTCGCGACTGATCATTGTGGGGGTGAACCCCCGCGGGGCCGAGCCAATTTTTCGCTTTATCGGAGACGGTCACACGAATTGGCTCGATGACAACTATCATTTGCATGCGATCGGCAAACAAGTCGCGGACCAGCCTGACAAAAACTACGGACAATGGGTCGCCCAATTCTATAAGAGCGTGGCGAGCACCGGTCAGCCTCGGTACGATTATGTGACCGCCGCCATCCAGCGGCCGCCCGGGACTTTTACAACGCGTTACGAGAGACTGCTGCTCCCATGGAAGACGCCCTCTGATGAAGTGCTGGTAACTTTGTCTTCGAGGGGTCTGCGGGAAGGCGGCAGCGACAGCGCTTCAGTTGTCGAGGCTGAGAGCTCGCTGCCGAGGTATTCGGCTATGTCCTCGTAGGCCTCGTCCTGGGAGAGATAGGCGAGGACAACTTCAAGGTCGCCCCACGGCGAAGCAGGAAAGAAAATGCTGTGGCTGGCGTGCCTGTAACCATAGCCGGCACTTACGCCCTTGGCGACGAGCACCGGGGCGACCAGCGCGATCGCCCACTCCACCGGCCAACGCGCCATTGCATAGGCGCGCCCTAGCCGGGCCAGCAAATGGGAAAGTCGGCGGCCGCGAAAATCCGGCCGGATCCAGTGCGACCCGGCGCAAAACACCACTCCGCCGATGCGCCTGGCGGCTGGAGCCGTGACCCTGCAAAGCTGACCTTCGTCATCGCCAGCATAAAACATTGAGCGCGCCTCTTCGGCCAGGCTTGTTTCCGGCCAATAATAGATCCGCCCGGCTTGGGTCAACACGATGTCGCCCTGCTCGTTTTCTCCGGAGATCCAATACGAGTTCTCGGGCGACAGCTCGCAATATGCCGGATTGTACATATTCACTAACTTGAACCAGTTGCCGTGCGCGACTTCCCGCTGGTTCAGGTACAGCAGTTCGCCGAAATCGTGCCGCAGCCGCAGCCGCAGCCCCATTTGCCGCGCCGCCTTGTCGCCTTCGAGGACAAAGCGGGAAAGCAGCGGGGCTGGACCATGCTTGACGGTCAGCGCGTCCGGTAGTCGCAGGTTGTTTTCCGGAATAATACTAGGGTAGACGAGATTCATCGTCCTCTCCTCACACCGCCTGCTAATACTGGGACGACCCGAAGCTCCGATATTAGAGACTTTCGGCACTTGCTGCCAAATTAAGCGGTTCGAGCAAACCGAAGGCTATGCCGACTTTTACTATTTATTTACTCAATAGTCAATTCTAAGTATGGTTAAGACCAACATTGCTTAAATGCGATATTAATCTAAAATATTTGGATAATTTAAATTAAAAATCTTCTCGTCACCGGCGGACTAGGATTTTTCCGAGGATGCCGGTTAGAATGCGAGTTCGAGCTCGGCAGACGAAGCAACGGGGGATCGAGGATCCAAATGAACAGCAAAGAGCAGTTGAAGCAGGCGGTGTCCGAGAATATCGACGCTCACGCCGACGCTATAATCGGTCTCGGCGAGACGATCCTGCGTAACCCCGAAACCGGTTTCAACGAGGTGAAGACCGCCGCTCTGGTCGCTGAGCAAATGGAGGCTCTCGGCTTGGCGCCGCGCGGCGGGCTCGCGCTGACCGGTGTCAAAGGCCGGCTCGTCGGCGGTGCACCGGGGCCCCGGCTGGCCTTTATCGGCGAGCTCGACAGCCTGCGAACCTCCGAACATCCCCTGGCCGACCCGGTCACCGGGGCGGCGCACAGCTGCGGCCACAACGCTCAGATCGCCGGCATGCTGGGTGCCGCGATCGGATTGACCAAGACCGGGATTGCCCCGCATCTGGCCGGCGACATCGTGTTTTTCGCGGTGCCCGCCGAAGAATTTATCGATGTCGAGGAGCGCGCCGCCCGCGTCTCGCGCGGCGAGATCGAGTTTATGCTCGGCAAACCCGAGCTCGTCGCCAAGGGCCATTTCGATGATGTCGACTTGGCCATGATGATCCATACGGGCTCGCGCGGCGGCAGCAGCACGCGCGCCTTTCTCGCCGAGTCTTCCAACGGCGCGCTGGTAAAGCGCATCCGCTTCGTCGGGCGGGCCGCCCATGCCGGCAGTCTCCCGCAGCTCGGGATCAACGCGCTCAATGCGGCAATGATTGCGATGAATGCGATTTCCGCGCAGCGCGAGACGTTCTGGGAGAAGGACACGATCCGCATACACCCGATCATCACCAAAGGCGGCGATGCGGTCAGCGTCGTGCCCGCCGAGGTCACGATGGAGACCTTTGTGCGCGGCGGCTCCTTGGAGGCGATTGTCGACGCCAACAAAAAAGTCGACCGTTGTCTGCGCGCGGGTGCAATGGCGATGGGAGCCGAAGTCGAGATCCATACGATCCCCGGCTACCTGCCCCAGCGCAACGACGATCGGCTCGGGCGGATCTTCGGCGCAAATGTCGAGACTCTGTTTGGGCCCGGTGAGTTCCACATCGGCGGGCACCGAACGGGCTCGACCGATATGGGCGATCTTGCCCATTTGATGCCCGCCATCCATCCCTATGTCGTCGCCGCCGAAGGTAAGGCACACGGCGCCGACTGGCGGATCAACGAGCCCCAGCACGGCTATCTGACGCCGGCCAAATTGTTGGCGATGACCGCCATAGACCTGCTCTACGGCGATGCCGCGCCGGCCAAAGATGTGCTTGCGAAATTCAAGCCGGCCATGACCAAAGAGGCCTACCTGGAATATCAACGCGGCCGGTTCCGCACCGACCGGTTCGCTTACGCGGAGGAATGACGCCCAAAGAAGATTCCGCGCTCCGAAAATCGGTTGAGGCGCAGGGGCGCGTTGTGCTCTATTTGAGTGAGAGAGCGTAGAACGATGTTACGCCGCGGCGCTTCACTTTTGCTGCGTTCCGAAGAAAAATCCTGGCCTGACTGGAATGGCAGCAAAGGCCGCGAGTTAAATAGTCAGGAACAATCGCCCGCGCCCCAAAGGGCGAGGGCGACGGTGCAATGTGCGCAGCTCGGAGGTGCGGAGAATGCCATTCGACGGAATAGACGGGTTTGATAATCATCCGATGGCCAAGCTCGGCGCGGTGGAGCGCATGCTCGCAACCGAACAGCAATGGTGCAAAGGTCGGCTGCGCGACGCCCATGGCCGCCATTGCCTGGTCGGCGCCATCGAGGCGGTCGGCGGCCGGCAGCTGCTGCAGAAACCCATTCTGCAAGCCGCCAGAGAGGTCAGCGGCAAACGGTATTGGCGCATTGAGTTTTTTAACGACGATCCGCGCACGACCCATGCCGACGTGCTGTTGGTGCTGCGGCGCACGCGGGAGAACATGATTGCCGGGATGATCTCCAGCTATGATCGCCAGCCGCGGCATCAACGATGGATCCGCGCGTTTCGCGGCCTGTGCTCGCAGCGCGGTGGCGAGGGCGATGCGAGGCTCCCGGAAGCCGCCGCCTTTTCCGTTAACGAACCTTATCACTCCGAATTCGACGGCAGCGCCCGGAGCGACCGCGTGCTGGAGCTCCAGCACTAAGCTGCTGCTCGGCGCAGACTGCGCAATAGGCACGTCGGATCCGCCGCCGGTCTAGCCCGATTGGGTCCCGCCGGCGCGGATAATTGGCGCCGCCCGTGCCTTGCATCGCGGGACCGGACGGAGCATTGATTGCCCGGTGGCCGGCGGCGATGGGTGGTAGGCATGCGGAGTCTGTGGTCGGATGCGGAGGCCGAGCGGTTTGTCGACCGTTATGCCGCCGCGGGTGTCGGATGCGATCTCGCGCTCCGCGTCTATACCTCCCGCCTGTTAGGTGGCGAACCAAAGCTGGTGCTGCACGGCGGCGGTAACACTTCGGTCAAGACGGTGATGAAAGACCTCCTCGACGAGGAGGTCGAGGCGCTTTGTGTCAAGGGCAGCGGCTGGGACATGGCGGCCATCGAGCCTGCCGGTCTTCCCGCTGTGCGGCTTGCACCGCTGCGCAAATTGCGGCGACGCGAAGTACTTTCCGACGAAGAGATGGTGCGGGTGCAGCGCGCCAACCTGCTCGATCCCGGGGCTCCCAACCCATCGGTCGAGACTTTGCTGCACGCGTTTCTGCCGCACAAATATGTCGACCACACTCATTCGACGGCTGTGCTGAGCCTTGCCGACCAGCCGGACGCTGCCGAGCGTTGCGCCGATCTCTATGGCGGCCGCATGGGTCTCGTGCCCTACATCATGCCCGGCTTTCTGCTTGCCAAAAAGGCCACGGAGGTGTTCGAGGCGGACCCCACCGTCGAAGGACTCGTGCTGCTGAAGCACGGGATCTTTACGTTTGGCGACACCGCGCAGCAGGCATATGAGCGCATGATCGAGGCGGTTTCGCTTGCCGAGGAGCGGCTCGCGCATCGCCGCAAGACCGTGTTCGCCGCTGCAACCTTGCCCGGTTCGATTGCCGGAGCAGCGGAAGTCGCGCCGATCCTGCGCGGCGCCTGCGCGATCGCCGATCCGGCGGGTTCGGGCGCCTGGAAGCGCTTTATCCTCGATTTCCGTTCCGACGCCGCGGTGCTCAATTATGTAAACGGGGCGGAACTCGCGCGCTATGGCCGGGCCGGCGTGGCGACCCCGGACCACACGATCCGCACGAAGAACTACCCGTTGCTCGTGCCTGCGCCCGAGACAGGTCGGATGGACGCGTTCAGGCAGGCGGTGCGGGAGGCGGTGGACCGCTTCGCCGCCGAATACCATACCTATTTCGCCCGCTACAACGCGCACCAGGACCCGCCTAAACGGGAACTCGACCCGATGCCGCGAGTGATCCTCGTGCCCGGGATCGGGCTGTTTGGGCTTGGACGCAGCGCCCGGGACGCAAAAATCGCAGCCGACATCGCCCGCTCCACCATCGAGACCGTCACCGACGCCGAGGCGGTGGGGCGCTTCGAGCCGGTCGGCGAGGCCGATCTGTTCGACATAGAGTACTGGTCGCTGGAACAGGCCAAGCTCGGCCATAGCAGCGAAAAGCCGCTGGCCGGCCAGATCGCGGTCATAACCGGCGGCGCGGGTACGATTGGGCTTGCGACGGCACGCGCAATGACCGGGGCAGGCGCCGAGGTCGCGCTGCTCGACCTCGATGGCGACACAGTGCAAGCGGCGGCGAAAAAGCTCGGCGCGGCGCTCGGGATCGGCTGCGATGTTACCGACCGGGGGGCGGTGCGCCGGGCGTTCGACCGTGTCGCCGAGCATTTCGGAGGCGTCGATATCGTCGTCTCAAACGCCGGCGCTGCTGCACAGGGCCGCATCGGCGAGGTCGAGGATGCGGTTCTGCGGCAGAGCTTCGAGCTGAATTTCTTCTCCCATCAGACCGTCGCGCAAAACGCGGTCCGCATCATGCGTGTGCAGGGCACCGGGGGCTGCCTGCTATTCAATGTGTCAAAGCAGGCGATCAGCCCCGGCCCCTTGGCCGGGCCGTACGGCCTGCCGAAGGCGGCGACGCTGTTCCTCGTCCGGCAATACGCGCTCGAATACGGTGCCGACGGCATCCGTGCGAATGCGGTCAATGCCGATGGCATTCGGAGCGGGTTGCTGACGCCGGAATTTATCGAGCAGCGCGCGGCGGCGTATGGGCTGACTGCGGCCGAGTACATGTCGCGCAATTTGCTGCATCGCGAGGTCACCGCCGAGGACGTCGCGCAGGCGTTCTTGCACCATGCGGTCGCCCTCAAAACCACCGCCGACGTCACGACGGTCGACGGCGGAAATATCGCCGCGACTCTTCGCTGACTTACTCAGGGATCCATGAGGATGCTGACCGCAGAGCAGGTCGAATTTTACCGGCACCACGGTTACCTGTTTCCGCTGCCGGCGCTCTCATCCGACGAGATCGCGGAATGCCTTGGCGGCCTCGAGCGGTTCGAGCAATGGCTCGGTCGGACGGTCACCGATGCCGACCGCAAATGGCGCTCCGCCGGTTACGTCATGCTGCCCTGGGTCGACCGGCTGGTGCGGAACCGGAAGATCCTCGACGCGGTCGAAAGCGTGATCGGCCCGGATATTCTGGTCTACACCAGCACCTTCTTCATCAAGGAGCCAAACTCGCCGGTTTTCGCTGCCTGGCACCAGGACGCGACCTATTTCGGCTTGACCCCGCACGAGCACGTTACAGCCTGGGTCGCGTTGACCGACGCTACTGCCGAAGCCGGCTGCATGGAGGTCGTGTCGTCGCGGGGATGGCCGCGGCAGCTGCGGCATGCCGCGCTTGGGCTCACCGACAGCATCAACGGAGGCGGCCAGGCGATCGTTGAGGACTTCAACCAAGAGGGGGCGGTAGCGATGGAACTGCCGGCCGGCAGCTTCTCGCTGCACCACACCCTATGCAGCCACCGCTCGGCACCCAACCGGGCATCGCACCGGCGCATCGGGCTCGGGATCAGCTACATCCCGGCACATGTCCGCGCCGTCGGTTCCTACCGGTTATCGGCGATGCTGGTCAGAGGACGCGACACCGCAGGGCATTTCGATCTGTTGCCGCCGCCGGAACGCGAGCTGGCTCGCCTGGAGATCGAGCGGCACGAGCGTGTCTACCGTCGCTATCGCGAGAACTACGCGGAGCAGACCAAGTGGCACGAGCGCGCTTTCGCGGCTGCGTAATCGCCGCGCTGGCGTTGGCAATGCCGGCATCGGAAGCCCGCGCGGTCGAAGCCGTCTGCGCGGAGAACGCGACGATCGACGAGCTGCGCCGGGCGCTGGCTGCCGGCGAGATCACGGCTACGGGGCTCGTGCAGGCCTATGCGGCGCGCATCGCGGCCTATGACACCGCCGGTCCGCGTCTCAATGCCGTGCGTGAGCTTAACCCTGACGCCGCCGCGATCGCCACGCGGTCGAACGGCACGGACCCGGCGCATCGTCGCCCGCTCGAAGGCATTCCGATCCTGATCAAGGACAACATCGCTACCGCCGACGCGCAGCACACGACGGCCGGTTCGCTCGCGTTGGAGGGAGCGCGGGCAAAAGACGACGCAACGGTGGTGAAATTGCTACGGCAAGCCGGGGCGGTAATCCTCGGCAAGGCCAATTTGACCGAGTTCGCGAATATCATCGCG
The DNA here is from genome assembly GCA_019244535.1 of Alphaproteobacteria bacterium. GTDB lineage: Bacteria > Pseudomonadota > Alphaproteobacteria > ATCC43930 > CGMCC-115725 > AP-15. The sequence continues at coordinate 487 of JAFASL010000871.1, read as the reverse complement.
ATCGATATGCCGGCCGGCTACAGCTCGCTCGGCGGCCAGGTCAAAAACCCTTACGCGCCGGAACTCGACGACAAGAACGTGCCGATCGTTCCGCCCGGCGGCTCGAGCTCGGGATCGGCGGTTGCGGTCGCAGCCGGATTGGCGGCTGCGGCGATAGGCACCGAAACCTCGGGGTCGCTTTTATCGCCGGCGAGCCAAAATGGCGTCGTCACCGTCAAGCCGACCGTCGGCCTAATCAGCCGCATCGGCATCGTCCCGATTGCCCACAGCCAGGACACCGCCGGGCCGCTGACCCGCACCGTGCGTGACGCGGCGCTGCTGTTGAACGTGCTGGCCGCCGCCGACCCGCTCGATCCGGCGACCGCCGAGCTGCAGCGGCCGCGGGATTACACCAGCTTCCTCGACAAGGACGGTCTCAAAGGCGCGCGGATCGGCGTACCGAGCGACCCCTCCGATCCGGCCAACGATGTTTATTATGGCCCGTTGC
>JAFASL010000757.1 GCA_019244535.1 Alphaproteobacteria bacterium | reverse complement strand
CCCAATGTCAGGCTCTATGACGCTTCGCTGAGCGAATGGGCGACCGACCCGAAACTGCCGATGGAAACCGGATGATGGGCCATACGATCGCCCCGCTCTCCGAGCACACCGGAGCAGAAGTCCGCGGCATCGATCTGACCGAGGCGTTGGACTCGGCTGTCCAGGCTCGGCTCAATTGCGCTTTTGTCGAGCATTCGGTCCTGGTCTTTCGCGACCAGCATTTGATGCCGCATCAGCTGCTGAAGGCTGTAGGGTTCTTTGGGGAGGTCTTCCCACAGCACAATTCGCGTTTCGCGCTGCCCGAATGCCCGCTGGTCCATTACATCTCGAACCAGGATTTCTACCCGGACGGCCGGCGCTATATTCCGGGTGAAGGTTATCACACGGACCATTCGAATGCGGCCCGCCCGCCCAAAGCCACCGTTCTGCACGCCGTGCACCTGCCCGATCGGGGCGGCGATACGCAATACATCAATATGCACCTTGCCTATGACGAGCTGCCGCGGGAGACCAAGCTGCGCCTCAATGGATTGAAAGCGATCCATGTCTACCAGAGCCGCTTCAGCGCGCGAAGGCTGATGGAGCTGAGTGCTGAAAGCCGCAGCCGCGTGCCCGATGCGGTCGCGCATCCGATCGTCCGCACCCATCCGGAAAGCGGCCGGAAGGCGATCTACATCAACCCGATCCGCACGGAAGGCATTGTCGGCATGCCGCAAGCGGAAGCTTTGAGCCTGCTCGCCGACCTGGTCGAGCACGCGACGCAGCCCCGATATCAGTACCATCATCAATGGCGGCCGGGCGATCTCGTGATGTGGGATAATCGCTCACTGCTGCACAAAGCCAATGGCGACTACGACATGAACCAGCTGCGTTACCTCTACCGCATCATGCTGCAGGGCGATGTCCCGTTCTGAGAAGTAACGACCGGGGGCCGCCGAGACTTACCCTCAAGTGCGATAGATTTTTAAGTTTTGATTAACTAATTTTAGCCAAATTACGGGCTAGTGAGGCAACCCCTGCCCGCAACACCCGGGGCGGAGCATCGTATCCGAGCGGGGTTTCGGAGAAAGGGCCAATGAGTACGCACGAAGCAAGGCCAGCGCTAGGCCGGAGGATAGCCGCCAAGCGCCGATCTGTGTCGCTGCGCATCCCGCATGTCAGTTTGACTGCTCGTCTGATTATCCTCGTCTTGATCGCCATCTTCCCGGCAATAGTCATCCAGGCCTACAACGAATATGAACTGCGCAAAGCTCGCGAAACCGATATTCGCCAACAGGTAGTACAGATCACCAAGCAATTCGGTGAAGAGATCGGTGAGCTGCGTGAAGGCGCCCGCCAATTGCTGCTGGCGCTCGCCCAGCTAACTCCGGTGAAACTGCAGGAGAGCGACGCCTGCGATCAGCTTTTCGGGTCATTGGCATCGCAATACGCCAACTACAGTCTGCTGGCGGCGGCGGATACTGAGGGCAGGGTATTCTGCTCGAGCAGTCCGCTCTCCTATTCTTCGGTCGCAGATATGCCGTTCTTCAGGCGTGCGATGCGCCAGGATGGCCTTGCTGTCGGTAACTACTGGGCCGATCCCGCAACCGGCCGACGCATGATCCACTTCGCCCTGAAGTTCGATGGCGGTGCCGGGCACGCAGCCGGTGTCGTATTTGCTGGCTTGGATTTGCACTGGCTTTCCGAGCACCTCAAAGAGAGGGGCCTGTCGCCGACGTCTTCGATCCTGATTGCCGACCGCGAGGGCAACATCATTGCCCGGCTGCCGAACCCGGAGGCTCTGGTCGGCAAGAATATGAGGAAAGGCCATGCCGAGATCATGGATGGCAACTCGACGGGCTGGGAGGAGTCGGTCGGCGTCGACGGCGTGACCCGGATCTTCGGCTATGTTCCGCCGGCCCTGCCGCCGCGGGATTTCTTTCTCAGCGCGGGGCAATCGAAGGCGGAAGCCTTTGCGGCGATCGACAGTGCAACGGCTCGCGGTATTGCATTGATCATCTTCGGCCTGCTCGCCGCGACCTTTGCCGCGGTTCTCGGCGGGCGCAGATTCCTTCAGGAGCCGATCAGTGGCCTGGTGGATTTCGCGACGGAATGGCGCAACGGCAATTATGAGGCACGCGTAAAGGTGCAGCAACGCGGGTCGGAAATCGGCCATCTGGGAGCGACCTTCAATGCCATGGCCGACGCTCTCGGTGAGCGCCACGCCGCTCAGAAGCGGGCCGAGGCCGAGCTCCGCGAGCTGAACGCGACGTTGGAGACCCGTGTCGAGGAGAGGACTGTCGAGCTGGCCAAGGCCAACCACGCAAAGTCGATGTTCCTCGCCAATATGAGCCACGAGTTGCGCACCCCGCTCAATGCGATCATCGGTTTTGGGGAGGTCATGCACCGCGAGATCATGGGGCCGCTCGGCATTCCCGCCTATAAGGAATACGCGCAGCACATCCACGAGAGCGGCATGCATTTGCTGTCTCTCGTCGAAGAGATGCTGGATCTCTCCAAGGTCGAGGCCGGCAAACTGCAGATCGAGCGCGTACCCACACAACCCGGCACGCTCTTTGCCGAGAGCTTGGTAATGCTGGGTTCGACCGCGGCGGCGGCAAAGGTCGCGGTCGTTGTCGATAGTGACCCATCGAGCTGGCCGATGCTCGAAGGCGATCCAGTCAAGCTTAAGCAAGTGTTCGTCAACTTGATCGGCAATGCGATAAAATTCACGCCGGCAGGGGGGCGTGTCACTATCTCAAGCGAAACCGACAGTACCGCACTCCGCATTCATATCCGGGACACCGGCATCGGCATCCGGGCCGAGGACATACCTCTGGTCGTCCAGCCGTTCTACCGGGTGAACTCGGCGCTCGATGCCCGGCACCAGGGGGCCGGCCTAGGCCTGCCCTTTGCGAAATCGGTCGTCGAGCTGCATGGCGGGATTCTGACCATCGAAAGCGAGATCGGATCGGGTACGACGGTAATGATCACCCTGCCCTTGCCCCGAAGCGCCGATGCGGCAGCGTAATCCCAGTCTCACTGCGGCGATGTCCGTCATGGGTTGAGATCCATGCGACAGCGGCGATAGCTGCCGCGATCACGAGATCAGAGTCGTAGCCTGCGAGCCCGATGGCTTGCCCGCCTATCAGCGAGCCCAGCGAAATGCCCAGGAACAGCGCACTGTTGTTCCAGGCGAGAATTGCCGCTCGGCTGTTGCAAAAGTGGTGTGCTAGCCTGAGCTGCTGAGCCGGGAAGAACAATTGCGCTGACAAAGAGACGAGGCCAAAGGCGCAGCTGACGAACATCTCCGATTTGAGTGCAATGAGCAGCAGAAGCAAGCTCGAACAAAGCGCTAACAAACCGACCGAAATAGCCAGTTGCGCTCCGAGGCGGTCGGCGAAGCGTCCGCCGAGGAGCGTGCCGGCCATCGCGCCGCTCCCATAAAACAGGAGCACCTGCGCGATTTGTTCGGCCGGATATCCCGATGCGCTCAGGCCCTCTCCGAGATAGGTGTAAACCGAGTAAAGCGCCGCGCTCCACAGCACAGTGGGGGCGAGCCGCGCGGCTACGGCCGGCGGCGTCAATCCTTCGGCCGCTGCGGCACGACTAATCGGGGCCGGAGAATGACGCCAGATGCGATGGTTCGCCCCTGCCAACGGCAGGCTCACAACGCCAAGGGCGAAGAACACTGCCGGCCAGCACAACCATGCAGCGGTCAATAGGCCTACCGGGGTGCCCAAAGAAAGCGACATCAAAAGCCCGGACACCGCGATGGCAAGACGGCTGGCGCGTTGTTCGGCCGGAGCGCCCGCCCCCGTGAGCGCATATACCGACGGCGACACGCCGGCAGCCGCAGCGCCAGCAGCAATTCTGGTGACGAGTAGCCAAGCGAAATTGCCGGCCAATGCGGTAAACAGATTGGCTGTGCCGAAGGCGCACAGACAGCAGGTCAGAACCCGAGCGCGCCCGACCCGATCGGCAAGATGACCGAGCAGCGGAGCGCTCACCATGTAGGTGATCGCAAATGCGGTCACACTCCATCCGGCCGCAGTGGGCGGCACTTCGTAATCTGCTGCGATCAGCGGCAGCAGCGGCGAGATCACGAACAGGTCGCTGCCGACGATGAACATTGTCAGCCAAGCCACCGCCAGCTGGCCGAATGCGCCGGCGACTGCGGACGAGTCCCTGTTGACTGTTTCCATCGCCGCTCGCGAGACGGGAAGCACGCGAGAGTAGGGTCTCCCTGTAAATGAAGAATTAATTCGTTATACGATTTTTGGATTTTAGACACTTAACCTTAAGTTTACATGTGGTCATTAGGGTGGACACTGTGCCGGGGTGAGCTCGGCTATGCGTGACCGTAACCCGCGAGGATAGGGGAATGCGATGACCGAAGACGCGACTGGCAGTCTGCCAAAGAAATCCGCGCCGGGGTTCGATGCGACAGAGGATCTTACGCAGGCATTGGCCGCGGTGCTCGAAAAACACCGCCCGTCTCGCATGCCGTTTTTTCGCCGGCTCGCTGGCCTGCCTCACGCCATCGCCAGTGATCCCCAGCTGCTGGGCCAAATTCATCTGGTTTACCAGTCGGCGATGCACGCGACCCGGGCAGCAGTTTATTATCTTCCACACTTGGACCGCCCGGCGCTGCGCAAACGCAAGCTTCAGATATTCATCGATGACGACGGACTCGCAGACGGCGACACTCACCACTATCAGCTGACAAGGGCCTTTCGAGCGATCGGCGCAAAATGCCTGCTTGAGGACGAGGAGTTCGGCGACCCGGGTGAGCTCTGGCACTTTCTGGAAGCCGAAACCGCCGACTTTGTGCGCCTGGCTCCAAAGCTCTATTCGAGGTCACTCGGCGCGTGGTGCGCGGTCGAGATGCTGTCGGTGGACTGGATGCGAGCGCTTGCCGAGGCCTTATCCGCACATTTTCCACAATTCAAACACGAACCCTATTTCGAGGAATGCTTCTCGCACCACGTCGAGGAACGGCACGCCGCCGAGGCTCTGGAAGTTACGAAAATGGTGTTGGACTCGCGCCCGGAACTGATCGATGCAACATTGCGCGATGCCCGCCTCATTGCTGAGGCGCTCGATGGAGTGTGGACCCATTTGGACAGGATCGTCGCGACCGCTGAAGCTGCGGCGGCGCGGAGTCAAGGCGCGCTGGTAGGGCGCCGATCCGAGACCCGCGACCGGTCATTTGCAATGGCCGAAAACGCCGCGTTTCTCCGAGGAGCCTCGAACACCAGCCTAGTATCTAGTCCTAAGTGACATTGATTGAATGACCAGAAACAGTCACTGCGGGGAGGCCGCGGGTCCACGCAGCAATCTCCGTCAGTCGGCACACTGTGGCCGACATTGCTTCGCGGTGCGTGCCTTCGGGCCGCGCAGAGCGCGCTCGCCTAAGCGCACAATGGCAACCGCTCTTTCAAAACTTCCGATTCGGACACGACCGGCGAATTAAGACTAAACTCGGGAGATTACGTGCTCCCGAAACCGGCGCATTTCGGCGAGCGAGTCGTCTGGATCGGCTCGCTCGAAATCGATGTCGACCGCAGCGACACCGAGGTCGCGCGACGCCTGCAAATCGGCGATGATGTCGCTCGTGCTGCCCGAAAATAACCTCCGCTCGCCGTCGGAGGACTCGGTGGGCACAGCTTCTCCGTATCGCTCGACGCGATAGGTCGGGGCGACGCTCGCCGACTCGCGGCCTCCGCGACCAGCTGGCGCGATCTGTCGATCCCGGCGCGGTATCGTGGCAACGTGTCGAGCGGATGTTTGTTGTTGCTGCCGATCGGATACCAGGGATCACCGAAACGGGCGGCACGGCGCAGCGACGGCCCGCTTTCCCCGCCAACCCAGATCGGCGGATGCGGCTTTTGCGCCGGTTTGGGCTCGAAGAGCACTCCGTCGAATTCGATCCAGTCGCCATTGAAGCGCGGCGTCTTTTGCGTCCAAAGATTGCGAAATGCACTCAGATACTCGTCCGTCATCCGGCCGCGCGCCGCAAAGGCCGGCCCGACGATCGCATCGAATTCGGCCTCTAACCAGCCAGCGCCAATTCCAACCACAAGGCACCCGCCGGACAGGACATCGATTGTCGAGAGCATTTTCGCCGCGAGGACGGTCGGCGTGTGCGGCACGACCATTACCGCCAGCACGAGCTTGATCCGTGTTGTCTTTGCGGCGGCGTAAGCGGCGGCAGTCAGTTGCTCATATCGGCGTTCCGGTCCTTCGCCGAAGAATTCGCCGCTCTCAGAATAAGGGTATCCCGGCACCCTCAGGTTCGGCAGCACGATGTGGTCCGTCAAAGTCAGGTAATCGTAGCCCAGCGCTTCCCCCTGCTGCGCGATCCGGGTCACGCTCTCCGGGGAGCAGCCCGGTCCGCTGATCGGCAAGTTAAACCCTATTTGCATCTCTCCTCCTGGCCGGGCCCGCCGCGAACGATAGCCCGGCGCTGACTGCGAGCCTACTCACAACACCCAGATTCCGGTACAACTGGAGTACCCGCCGGCACTCGGGCATAGTCTTCCCGATGCAGCGGCAGAGCGGCCCGATAAACCAGCATCTCGTCCTCCTCGGCGGCGGGCACGCGCACGTGCATGTCCTGAAGAGCTTCGGCATGCGGCCGGTGCCGGGTGTGCGAGTAATCCTCGTTACCCGGGATGGCGAGACGCCGTATTCGGGCATGCTGCCGGGTTATGTCGCCGGTCATTATTCGCTCGACGAGTGTCACATCGATCTCGGCCGGCTCGCACGATTTGCCGGCGCGCGGCTGATCCGCGACGAAGCGATCGGGATCGATAGAGCGAGTTGCACCGTGCTGTGCGCTGCCCACCCGCCGATCCGCTACGATGTGCTGTCGATCGATATCGGTTCCACGCCGCGTTCGGACGATGTTCCCGGCGCCGCCGAACACACGATAGCGGTCAAGCCTATTGCCCGGTTCGCGGCGCGCTGGGAGGCGCTGCTGAGGCGGACCCGCGAGATCCCGCAGCTGCGGCTCGCCGTGATCGGCGGCGGTGCCGGCGGCGTCGAGCTGGCGCTTGCGGCGCAGCACCGGCTCGCCGAATTGAAGGGCGATGCGGTCGAGGTGACGCTCGTCACCCGTGAGGCGTTGCTGCCGTCCCATAACGCCCGGGTCCGCCGGTTGTTTAAACGGATCCTCGCCGAGCACCGGATTACTGTGCTCACAGGCAGCGCCGTCATCAACATCGCGCCGGGCGTTCTGCTCTGCGCCAACGGCAGGCGGGTCGAATTCGACGAGGCGCTCTGGGTGACTGAGGCGGGGGCTGCGGCCTGGCTGGCGAATACCGGGCTGAGGCTGACCGCCGAAGGCTTTATCGCGGTGGACGACAGGCTGCGATCTCGCGGGGATCCGAAGATTTTTGCGGCGGGCGACGTAGCGATGATGGTTGCGCACCCGCGCGAAAAGGCGGGGGTCTACGCGGTGCGCCAGGGTTCACCGCTGGCCGCTAATCTGCGCCGTGCGCTCGCCGGCCGGCGGCTGCGGCAGGCCGTTCCACAAAAGCGCGCGCTGGCGCTGTTGGGCACCGGCGACCGGCAGGCGGTAGCCTCACGTGGGCCGTTTGCCGCCCATGGGCCGCGTTGGTGGCAGCTGAAGGAATGGATCGACCGCCGCTGGATGCGGCGCTACACCGAATTGCGCGAAATGCTCCCCGAGCCGGGAGAGGATCCGATGCGCTGCGGCGGTTGTGCGGCAAAGGTGCCGGCGGCTGTGCTGAGCCGGGTCCTTGCCCGGCTGGAGCCCGCCACGACCGGCGCGGTCAAGATCGGCCTCGACGGGCCGGACGACGCGGCGTTGATCTCGTTCCGCGGCGCACCGCCTCTGTTACAGACCGTCGATTTCTTTCGGGCGATGGTCGACGACCCGTATCTGTTCGGCCGCATCGCTGCGACCCATGCGCTCGGTGACATTTACGCAATGGGGGGTGCGCCGGAGAGCGCGCTCGCGATCGCTACGTTGCCCGCGGCGCGGCCGGGGATTGTCGAGCACGATCTCTTTCATATGCTGCGGGGAGGGCTCGACGTGCTCGAGCCGGCAGGCGCCATGCTGGTCGGCGGTCACAGCGCCGAAGGCGCCGAGCTGGCGCTCGGCTTTGCGGTCACCGGGCGGCCGCTGCCGGGAAAGCTGCTGCGCAAGGCCGGGTTGCGGCACGGCGACCGGCTGATCCTGACGAAGCCGCTGGGCACCGGAGTGGTTCTCGCCGGGGAGGCCCGTGGGCTCGCGCCGGCGCGGATCGTCGAGAGCGCACTCTCGACCATGTTGCAATCGGCCGAGCAGGCGGCCAACTGCCTGCTGACCCATCGCGCCACCGCCTGCACCGATGTGACCGGGTTCGGCCTGCTCGGCCATCTCCTTGAAATGTTGCGCCCCTCGCACATGGACGCTGTTCTCGACCCCGAGGCAATACCCGCGCTAGAGGGCGCGTTGCCGCTGTTGCGGCGCGGCATTACGAGCTCGCTGCACGCTGACAATATCACGGCATTGGCGGCCCTGGGCGCCGCGGCTCAGACGCATGAAATTGCGCCGCTGCTGATCGATCCACAGACCGCCGGTGGGCTGCTTGCCGGCGTCCCTTCATGGTCGGCTTCGGCTTGTCTCAACCAGCTGCGCGAACTCGGTTATTGCGCCGCCTTGATTGGGCGTGTCGCGCCGTTGAGGGGCAACGAACCGCGCGTTCATTTTGAAGCGGGCGCAGGAAAGCTGCTTCCCGAACCGATCGCGGCGAAATGACGGGAGAGCAACGCCAACGAAGGTCGGCGCTGCCGGCTGTGGATCGTGTTTTACGCACGGAGGAAACCGCCGCGCTGGTCGCCGCATACGGCAGGCCACTTGTGGTGGAGGCTGTCAGGGCCGAGCTTGCAAGGCTTCGCAAATGCGGCGCTGCGGCTTCGCTGGCCTCCATCATCGAAGAGTGCGCTGCCGCACTCGAACGCGATTTGCGCCCCTCGCAGCGACGGGTATTCAACCTCACTGGGACGGTTCTCCACACCAATCTGGGCCGCGCCCCGCTCCCCGAGGAGGCGATTGGCGCGGCGATCGAGGCGATGCGCGACCCAACGACCCTCGAATACGACACCGCCACCGGCCGGCGCGGCGAGCGCGACAACCATGTCGCGGGCTGGCTGACCCGGCTGACCGGAGCCGAAGCCGCGTTGACCGTCAACAACAATGCCGGAGCGCTGGTGCTGGCGTTGAATACGCTTGCTGAGGGGCGGGAGACAATCGTTTCGCGTGGCGAGCTGATCGAGATAGGCGGCTCCTTTCGCCTGCCCGACATCATGGCGCGAGCCGGCACGCGATTGCGCGAAGTCGGGACGACCAACCGAACGCATCTCGCCGATTATGCCGACGCAATCGGTCCGCAGACCGGTCTCGTGCTAAAGGTCCACACCAGCAATTATGCCGTGCACGGGTTCACCGCAGCGGTGCCGGCGCCGAAGCTCGCCGAGCTCGCGGCAAATCGTGGGATCCCTTTTATCGAAGATCTCGGTAGCGGCTCGCTGGTCGATTTCGAGGTCTGGGGGCTGCCGCACGAGCCGACAGCCGCCGAGGCGCTGGCGCAAGGCGCCGACCTTGTCACGTTCAGCGGCGACAAATTGCTCGGAGGCCCGCAAGCGGGGCTCGTTGCTGGCCGCTCCGAGCTGGTCAAGCGCCTTGCGCGCAATCCGCTTAAGCGGGCGCTGCGCCTCGATAAGATCAGGCTCGCGGCGCTCGAAGCCGTGCTGCGCCTCTACGCCGATCCTGGCCGCCTCGTCGAGCGGCTGCCGGCGCTGCGACTGCTGGCAAGACCGGTGGAGCGGATCAGGGCGGCAGGGGAGCGGCTCCTCCCTACTGTGCAGCGCGCGCTTCACGGCGTTGCCGAGGCAAGCCTGGTCGAAACCAAGAGTCAGATCGGCAGCGGTGCGCTTCCGGTGTCATTGCTGCCCAGCATCGCCTTGGCCTTGCGGCCGAGGTCCCACACCTCGGGAATGGCGGTCGAAAGCCTGGCGCGGGCTTTGCGTGCGCTGCCGATCCCGGTTATCGGCCGCATCGAAGCCGGGCGCGTCCTTCTCGACCTGCGCTGTCTCGAAGACGAGACGGCGTTCACCGAGCAGCTCGGCGCTTACTCGGACAAAATACACCTGTCATGATCCTGGCGACCGCCGGTCATATCGACCATGGCAAGACTGCGCTGATCCAGGCGCTGACCGGCGTCGATACCGACCGCTTGCCCGAGGAGAAGCGGCGCGGGCTGACGATCGATCTGGGCTTTGCTCACGCCACTTTGCCGGACGGCACCGAGCTCGGATTTGTCGATGTTCCGGGTCATGAGCGCTTTCTGTCCAATATGCTGGCTGGCGTGCTGTCGATCGATCGGGTGTTGCTGGTCGTCGCCGCGGATGACGGGCCGCGCCCGCAGACCCGGGAACACCTCGACATACTGGAGCTTATCGGGATCGGCGAAGTCACCGGGGTCGTCACCAAAATCGACCGGGTCGAGCGTGCGCGAACCGCTGCCGTAGCGGCGGAAACGGAGGCGATGCTTGCGGCGGCGGGTTTTGTGCGGCCCGCGATCTTCCAGGTGTCGAGCCGCACCGGTGATGGGATTGCGGCCCTCGCCGGGCACCTGCAAACAAGCGCGCAGTCGGTAGCCCGCGGTCGTGCCGGGACATCCGCGCCGGGTCTTTTCAGAATGCCGATCGACCGCGCCTTTACGTTGGCCGGTATCGGGCTGGTGCTGACAGGCACGATCGCCGCCGGGACAGTAGCGACGGCCGACCGGCTGGTGATCAGCCCGAAGGGCATCCCTGTGCGGGTCCGCGGATTGCACGGACACAACCGTCCGATAGAGACGGCCGCGGCGGGCGACCGCTGTGCCGTCAACGTCGTGGGGTCGTTTCCCGAGGGCGCCGAGCCGCGCCGGGGCTATTGGATCGTCGCAGCGGAAAGGCATGCGCCGACGACCCGGCTCGATCTCTCGCTGCGCGTCTCGCGCTATGGACAAACGCCGCTGCGCGACGGAGTGCCGGTTCATCTGCACGTCGGCACGTCGGATACCGTCGGTCGCGTTGCGGTGCTCGGGGATCGTGAGATCGCTCCGGGCGCCGTCGGTTTTGTGCAGGTGGACCTTGAGCACCCGATCGGCGCGTTGTGCGGCGACCGGGCGGTGTTGCGAGACCATGCCGCCCGGCGAACGCTGGCCGGCGGGCGTGTCATCGATCCGTTCGCACCCCGCCGCGGCCGTCGCCAACCGGCGCGACTATCGGCGCTCGAGGCGCTCGCCGCGGCAGACCATCGGCTGGCATTGACCGGCCTGCTCGCCGTCCAAGGGGTCGTCGAACTGGGGCAATTCGCGCTGGCGCGGAACCTCGCGCCGGGCGAGCTCGATCGGCTGACCGAGGCGGATGAATTCCTCCTCGCCGAGCCGGCGCGCGCTCCGGTCGCGGTGAGCTGGGGCCGGCTGGCTAGTTTGGGCGACGAGATTGTCACAGCGCTTGGCGCCTGGCATCAGGCTCAGCCGGACGGACTCGGGCCTACCCGGCCGGCCCTGATGACGCAACTGCTCGGGGCGGCTCCCGAAGCCGCGCTCGACGCGGCGCTCGAGCAGCTCACCAAGGCCGGACGCGCCGTGCGCCAGGGTCCGATTTACCATTTGCCCGAGCACCAGCCCCGGCTGACCCGGTCCGATGAGCAGCTTTGGGGGCGATTGTGCCCGCTGCTCGCCGCCGGAGATCTGCGGCCGCCACGAATTCGCGAGTTGGCTGCCAAGCTCGGGCTCGAGCCGAAGGCGGTGGAGCGCTTGCTTGGCCGCGCCGAGCGGCTGGGGCGGGTCGCACGGGTCGCCGACAACCGCTTCTTTCTCCCCGAGACTCTCGCGCGCCTCGCCGAGACTGCAAGCGCGCTCGCCGACAGCTCACCCGATGGCACATTCACTGCAGCGAGTTTCAAGGATCGCTCCGGCGTCGGACGGAATTTGTCGATCGAGGTCCTCGAGTACCTGGACAAGATGGGCGCGACCCGGCGAACCGGCGATGCGCGCATTGTCCTGCGCGGCGCCGAGGTCTTCGCCTGAGCGGCACGGACAGGCGCTTTGGCGCTTGATCAACCCAACAGAACCCGCAAAATCGTATTGGAAGAGCATCGGGTCCGGTGACTCGCGCGGGCTTCAAACCCGTTGGAGGGCGCCAGGCGTCCTCGGTAGGTTCGACTCCTGCCTCTTCCGCCGTCCATTGCGAGCGGAACCGGTTCTCGGCAGAGTGTATTCGCATGGCTGAGCGGGGCGCCCCGGATGGCTGATTTCACGATCTATCTCGGAAACAAGAATTACTCGTCC
>JAFASL010000710.1 GCA_019244535.1 Alphaproteobacteria bacterium | reverse complement strand
AACGGGCTCGCCTATGGCGGCGCCGCGTTGCTGAGCTCGACGCTCGACCTGCGGATCGGCTGCGAGCGAAGCGCATTTCGCTTCCTGGCGGCGAGCTATGGTCGGGTTAATTCGAGCTGGTCGTTGCCGCTGTTGGTCGGACTGCCGAAGGCAAAGGAGCTGCTTTACACGGGCAGGGTCGTCAATGCCGAGGAGGCGGAGCGTATCGGGCTGCTCAACCAGATCGTGCCTGCCGCGCGGCTACTCGATACCTGCATCGAGATCGGCCAGATGATCGCCAAAAACGATGCGCGGATGGTGCAAGGCCTGAAGCGCCTGCTGCACGAGCAGATCGGCATGGGCTGGCGCGAGCGCTACGACAACGAAGAACAGGCGCGCGCCACCTGGCTCCTCGCCGGCCACCCGCGCGAAGGCTTTAAGGACTTCCTCAGCCGCAAACCCTCGGGCTGAGCCGAGCAATTCGGCCCCTAGCCGTCATGCCCGGGCTTGACTCGGGCATCCACGTGGGCCCCCGGGACGAGCCCGGGGGTGACGAGTTGGGGCTCCGGGAAATCGGTTACGGTAACCTCTTCGCTGACGGTGTCGAGCATGGCGCAGCTCAACTGCCGACAGTTACCCTGATCTCGCGCCTCGCCGGCGGAACCCGGGTTTATCACCAGCACTTTGCCGATGCGGCGCGTCAATTGATGGTGCGTGTGGCCGTAGAGCACGAAATCGGCTTCCGCCTCACCGAACCGCGCCAGGCTGGAGTCGTGGGGATAAATGTAAGCTCCCTGCGGCTCCCATGGAGTCGAATGCACGAGGAGCAGCCTTTTCCTGTCGATATTCAGCTCCAGGCGCCTGGGCCGCTCCGCAAGCCACTGCAGAAGTGACCCGTCGATCCAATCCGGGCTGCGTGCACGAACCCCCTGGGGGCCGAGAAAGCCCTCTTCGTGGTTGCCGAGGATTGTATGCGCGCCGCGCTCTTTCAGCAGTCTGATGACCTCGTTCGAAAAGCGATACTCGTAGATGCTGTCGCCGAGGCAGATCAGCTGATCGGCGTCTTTGAGTATTTCCAATGCATGCAAGAGGCCGGCGTGGTTGCAGTGCACGTCCGAGACGATGCCGATCTTCAATAGCCGCTCCGCCGCGCGATGATGTTCATCGGCTTGAGGCTCATGACGACCTCTCCGTCCTGGTTCAGCACTTCGATCAAGGTGCGGACCGTGCCCCGGTCGGGCTTCGAACGCGCCGGCGTCGCTTCTAGAACCGTGACGCGGATGCGTAGCGCATCACCCGGGCGAACCGGGCGCAGCCAGCGCAATTCGTCGATGCCGGGAGAAGCGAGACTCGCCCGCTTCGGCAGGAAATTGTCGGCCAAGAGGCGCATCATCAGCGCCCCGGTGTGCCAGCCGCTCGCGATGAGGCCGCCAAAGCGGCCGCGCGTTGCCGCTTCGGGATCGACATGCATCTCCTGCGGGTCGAAGCGGCGCGCAAATTCGAGGATCTCGGCCTCTTCGACGCGGATCTCGCCGTACTCGAAGACGCTGCCCGGGTTATAATCCTCGAAACCGCGATCGTCTTCTGCCTTCACATCTACCTCGTAGACAAGCCAAGGCCGGGCTTGAACCCGGCCATCGCGTACTGCATTACATCACCCGAGCAAAAAAGTCGCGCATAGGGCCCGAGAGGGAGGGAGATGGTTTACGATTACATCATCGTCGGCGGCGGGTCGGCGGGTTCGGTCATGGCCAACCGGCTGTCGGCAAAAAGCACCAACAAGGTGCTGCTGTGCGAGGCGGGCCAAGACACGCCGCACGGGAAGGTGCCGCCGGAGATCCTCGACAGCTATCCGGGAACCGCTTATTTCGACCCGCGCTTTCATTGGACCGAGCTCAAGGTCCACACGGAGGTCATCTCGCACAACCGCCCGGAGGAGAACCGCCCGCCACTGCGCAAATATGAGCAGGCGCGCGTGCTGGGCGGCGGCTCGTCGATCAACGGCCAGCTCGCCAATCGCGGCGCGCCGACCGACTATGATGAGTGGGAGGCGCGCGGCGCCGCCGGGTGGAACTGGAATGCGGTGCTGCCCTACTTCAAAAAAGTCGAGCGCGACATGGATTTCGACGGGCCGTGGCATGGCAAGGACGGCCGCATCCCGGTCCGCCGCATCTTCCCCGACTTGTGGAACGGCCA
>JAFASL010000689.1 GCA_019244535.1 Alphaproteobacteria bacterium | reverse complement strand
GAATCGCTGCGCCGGGGGCAGTACTACGCCCATCCGCGCAACCTGTTCTGGCCGATCGTTTCTGCCTTGTTCGGCGCGCCCCCTGCGATGAACTATGCGGAAAGGCTGGCCTTTGTCGCCGCACGGCGGATAGCGCTGTGGGACGTGTGCGAACTCGCCGAACGCGAGGCGAGCGCGGACTCGGCAATCCGTCGCGAACGGCCGAACGCGATCGACCCGCTGCTCGACGCGTATCCGTTGATCCATGCGGTGGCCTTCAACGGCAGCGGCGCGCGCCGCCTCTACGACCGCCACTTCACGCGGCGCCCCGAACTCACCTATCTGCCACTTCCCTCCACGAGCCCGGCGCATGCGCGGCTCGACTTTTCCGCCAAGCTGGCCCGCTGGACGGCACTGCGCGAGGTGCTCTCGCAGCTTTGACGGCGGGCTAAAACAACGAAAGTCACCGGCCCAACAACCGAAAACGGTCGAAATCGGGCTGGGGCCAAAAATCGTGACTGCGCATGGCTGAGCTGCAAGGCGTCGCGGACTCCAACCTGCCGATCGCTCTATCATCGTGCAAAGCGGTGGTTAATGGCCCGCCCCATCCGAGGCCTTTGGGGGGAGACGACGATGACCAAAAGGACGATCCGATCACTGTCAGTGTCGCGCCGCGCATTGCTGAGCGGGACGGCCGGGCTCTTAGGTGGAGCGGCGATGTCGGGCACAGTGGTCGCCCAGCCTGCGGCACCCGCGACCACGCCTTCTGCAGGAAATTCTCCGCCGAACCCGAGCTACCCCAATCCGGCTTGGCTGGCGCTGCGGAAGGAGGAGATCATCGAACCGGGGTTGGAGATCGTCGATCCTCACCATCACCTGTGGGACCGCCCCGGGCACCGTTTTCTGATCGACCAGTTACTCGCCGACACCAATAGCGGTCACAACGTCAACCAGACGGTTTTTATCGAGTGCGGCTCGATGTACCGCGCCGACGGCCCCGTCGAGATGAAGCCTGTTGGCGAAACCGAGTTCGTCAACGGGACCGCGGCGATGAGCGCCAGCGGTCAATACGGATCGGCACGGCTGTGCCGCGGTATCGTCGGTCATGCCGATCTGCGGCTGGGCGACGCGGTCGCGCGCGTGTTGGAGGCCCAGATCGCCGCGGGCGACGGGCGCTTTCGTGGCATCCGCCATTCCGTCACCTGGGACGAGAGTGACGTGTTGTCCCGCGGGCGCACGAATTCGCCGAAGGGGCAAATGTACGACTCGACCTGGCGGGCCGGCTTTGCGCGTTTGGCACCCTTGAACCTGACCTTCGAGGCTTGGCTTTACCATCCCCAGCTCCCCGATCTCGCCGACCTCGCGCGCGCCTTCCCGCGAACCACGATTATTCTCAACCACGTCGGCGGACCGGTCGGAATAGGGCCTTACAAGGACAAGAAGGCTGAGACCTTTGCGCAATGGAAGGCCGGCATCACCGAGGTCGCAAAGTCGCAAAACGTTGTCGTCAAGCTTGGCGGGCTCGGCATGACGTTTGGCATGTTCGATTTCTATATGGGCGAGAAACCGCCATCGTCCATCGAACTGGAAACCGCCTATAGGCCCTATATCGAAACCTGCATCGCGGCCTTTGGCGTCAATCGCGCGATGTTCGAGAGCAACTTCCCGCCGGACGGCGCCAGCTCGAGCTATCCGATCTTGTGGAACGCTTTCAAGCGCTTGGCGGCCGGATCCTCGGCCTATGAAAAGGCAATGCTGTTCAGCGGCACCGCGAAACGCGTCTATCGGCTGGCCTAAATCTCGAAGACCTCCGTAGGAAGCCAAACCGGCAGGAGCGCAACATGCTGTTCGCCTTCAGCGGACGCGCCACCAGGAATTTCCTGACCCTCGTGGTCGTGATGCACTTCATCCTCTTTGTCGACCGGGTCAATCTGGCCGCGGCTGCGAGCGTCATGCAGCAGGACCTTGGTCTCAGCAATATCGCCCTCGGCGTCGCCTTCTCCGCCTTCAACTACGCCTACGCTCCATTTCAGCTGGTCGGGG
>JAFASL010000685.1 GCA_019244535.1 Alphaproteobacteria bacterium | reverse complement strand
CCTGAGCTATTCGTCAGATTGTGGCGCCGCCAAAGCGGTACGATAGCACTACCACTTGTAGACTTTCTGCAACGTGCCTCCCATCAGCGCTGCCTTGTCGTTTTCGGAGAGGCGGTTGGTGTCGCGGAACGGCGCCACACCCTGTTCATAGGTCAGCATGCCGATCGTCCGCGTCCAGTCGGTGCCCCACATGCAACGATTCAGCCCGAACGCATCGATGACCCGCAATAACGGCTCCCAGATATCGTCGTATGGGAAGGGTTGGTGCGACATCGTGCAGGCACCGCTGATCTTCACCCTGACGTTCTCGTATCGAGCCAGGGCGAGGAGCTTCGGAAGATCGGCCCAAACGTCGGCGGGGACCGGCGGGCGAGCAGGTTGCAAGAGGCCCAGATGGTCGATAACGATGACCGTATCGCGGTGCCGCTGGATGTGCGGCAGCCCTTTGTCGAGGATGCCCCAGCAAAGCAGATTGACGGGCAAACCATGTTTGGCGGCGGCAGCGAAAGCGCGGTTCAAACCGGGATGGTCCGCGTCCATCGGCAGGCCGTCGCGCATTCGTATGCGAATGCCGCGCGCGCCTGGCGTCGCCGCCCATTGCGCCACCACATCGTCAATCGCTGGATCGGTCGCGTCGACCGGCGTCACAACCCGAAACTTATCGGGATAGGTGTTGTAAACTTCGAGCGCGTAGCTCGGATCGTATTCATAGGCGCTGAACGACGAGACCATGATCGCGCCGTCGACGCCGACACTGTTCATCGCCGCGACCATCTCTTCGCCCGTGGCCGAGTCGAGCCCGTGCGAGGGACTGGCCCACGGCCGGCCGGGATGGTTCCGATCAAAGGGATGAACCTGAACGTCGATCACCGGCATGGCCGTCCTCCTCTTGGTTCGACCAATTGTCCGCCATCGTGACCGGTTTGCCCAGAGTGATGAGCGCGGTGAGAGTGTCCACTCCCTCGCCCTGCTTGCGGGGAGAGGGTCGGGGTGAGGGGCAAGCGAGAAGGTCCAAGACGTTGCGGGGCAAGGATGAGAAGCGTACTGAGCGTGCGCGATTGTTGCGGCGCTCCCTGACGCCGGCAGAGTTCGCGCTGTGGACACGCCTTCGATCGTCAGCTCGGCGGCTTCAAATTCGTCCGCCAGGAGCCCATTGCTGGATACTACGTCGACTTCGTTTACCGCGAGCGGCGTTTGATCGTCGAACTCGATGGCGGCCAGCACGCGGACAGCCCCGAAGACAGGCGCCGTGATCGTGCACTTTGCGCTCTCGGTTATCGCGTGATCCGCATCTGGAACAACGATGTTATCGAGAATCTGGACGGAGTTCTCCAGACCCTGCTGTCGGAGCTCGAAAAGCGGCCCCTCACCCCGACCCTCTCCCCGCAAGCGGGGCGAGGGAGATAATTGGTGCCGTTATTCCTGTTCTCCTTGGAGATCTCCCTCTGCCGGCCGAGGGAAGCCACAACGTCACACTTCAGGCGGGTGCCAACCTCGTGTTCCGCCGCTTCCCTGCGGATTATTGGAGCGATTGGCACACCGCGCCCCGGCGGCAATACATTTTTATTCTCGCGGGGCAGATGGAAATCGGGATCGGCGACGGCACCACGCGCCGTTTTGGACCGGGTGATGTGGTCCTCGCCGACGACCTCACAGGCCAGGGCCACACGACGCGCTCGGTGGGAGTTCCGCGGATCAGCGCCACTGTGCCGCTCGGCGCCTAGTACCTCGTTGCGTAAATCAGCGAAACGGAGCGAGTGGATTGGTGGACAGAACGGCGCCATGCTCCCTCGCCCCGCATTGCGGGGAGAGGGCTGGGGTGAGGGGCCATTGGCGGCCGCTGAAGTAATACAGGGAGCCGAAGGTCCCCCTCACCCGGCACCCGCGCTTCCGCGCAGGTGCCGACCTCTCCCCGCACGCGGGGCGAGGTAAGCGATGACGCACCCCGCGACGCCAGTACGGTTTTGTCACACAGGAGGAGACTGCGTATGCCAGAGCGTCAGCGTATGACGAGCCGACTGAAGACCCTGTTTCAACGCCCCGAATTATTTGTCTTGGCGGGCGGGATCAATCCCATTGGTGCGAAGATGGCGGAAGTGCTGGGCTATGATGCCTTCTACATGTCTGGGGGCAATACCTCGGCGCACCAACTGGGCTGGCCCGACTCCGGGACCAGTATGCGCGACATGGTCGACAACGCCCGGAAAATTGTCCTGACCGTGCAGATCCCGGTCTTCGCGGATGCCGACACAGGCTACGGTGATGCCATCAGTACGCAGTACACCGTGCGGGAATACATTCAGGCGGGTATCGCTGGCGCCCACATTGAAGTCCAGACGTTTCCACCGAAATCCGGCCGCCG
>JAFASL010000681.1 GCA_019244535.1 Alphaproteobacteria bacterium | reverse complement strand
CCCAGGGGCAATTTCGAGCAGCGGTTTGGGAACCGTGCGGGTGAGATCACCAAGCCGGGTGCCCTTGCCGCCGACCAGGATGCAGGCTTGGCAGATGACGTCCGTCATCGACATTCACGCAGCAGAAATAGCGATCAACGGCTGGTGGTCCAGGCCTCGGCGCCGCCCTCGGTAAATTGCACCGGGGAGGCCATGACGCCGCTTTCGTTGAGCGCGGTAATCAGCCGGTGCCGTTGCTCGGGATCGGTCATGAACATCACAAACCCGCCGCCGCCGGCACCGGAGACCTTGCCGGCCACCGCGCCGTTTTTCAAACCCAGCTCGAACACCTCCTCGACCGCGGAATTCGACACCGAGCCCGAGGTGCGACGCTTGGCGAGCCAGGACCGGTTGAGGATTTCGGCAACGCTGCGGATATCACCGCCGAGCAGCGCCTGTTTCATCTCGATGGCGTCGGACTTGAGCTGGTGCAGGGCTTCGAGCGCGCCCGAGTCCTGCTGCGTCACGGCCTTGACCTGGTCGGCGATGATCGTGTCGGAGGCGCGCGACTTCCCGGTAAAGCACACGGCCAACGAGGCTTCGAACTCGTAGAGATAGTGCGGCGATACGCGTAGCGGATTCACGATCACCCGGTCGCCGGGCAGGAACTCCATGAAGTTGAGGCCGCCGAAGGCGGCGGCGTACTGATCCTGGCGGCCGCCCGCGAGGCCGAGATCGATGCGCTCGATCTCGAAGGCCAGCCGGGCGACGTCGTAGCGCCCAAGCGGCAACCCGAACGCCGCCCGATAGGCTTCCACTAGGGCAATGACCAGCGCCGAGGAGGCCCCAAGCCCGGATCCGGGCGGGGCATCAACGGTCGACGTGACGGTGACGGCCAGGAGCCGGCCGCGCAGGAAATCGCGCACCATCCGGTTATGCACCGCGCGATGGAGCACGAGGCCGCTGTCGAGCGGCAGCTCGGCTGCGAGCGGGACGATGTCGTCCTGCTTGACGTCATGGGCGGCAAAGCAGAGCCGGTGGTCGTCGCGGAAGCTCAGGTGGGCATAGGCATAGCGCCCGATGGTCGCATTGAGGATCGCGCCGCCAAATTCGTCGCAATAGGGCGAGAGGTCGGTTGCCCCTCCGGCAAGGCCGAGCCGCAAGGGGGCGCGGGCGCGGATGCTGACATTCTGGCCGCGCCGGGGGTCAACCGGCGGCGTGCCAACCGCAATGGCCGCGCGTGACCCATAGGTCTCCACCGGAACGAACATCTGATAGTTCATGGACCCCCGCGCTGCTTGCTGTTGCTTTTGAAGCGGTTTTGACCGGCTCATTGATCATCGCCGGTGTCGGGCGCCGGGCAAACACCAAGAAGCGCCCTGGACCGGCCGGGACGATTGTGAGCCTTGACCGTAATGAAGAAATCCGCGGCCAGACTATCGCATGCGGCCAGCCTGCCTGCAATGGCGGGCTTCCGACCGATCGCCGCTCCGGTTAGATGACATCGGCCCCATAGATGTCCATACATGACGTTTCGGTGCGTCGATGAAGGCGCGCCGCATAAATGACAGTTCGCAGCCGGGATGCGGGGGCAGCCGTTCCACGACACTTGCTATCTGAACTCCGGATTGCGTGGCGGATGCTGGGCAAGAATTGTCAGCATCTGCGCTCGATCCGGGCTACAGGCTTGAGGCCGGGCTTGACACCGCGTGCATACATGACCTTCGCCGCATAGGTGACTGGGTCGCACAATCTCCTTGCCGGTCATCCCGGCGCCGGGGCCCAGAATCCAGACGCCTGGGTGCTGATTTGACCCCAAAAAGAGTCGCGGGTGATGGATTTCGGGCTCCAGCCTCCCCCGGAACGACGCTGGGCCAGGGAAACGCGTAGATGACCTCTCCCACATAGATGACACTTTCGTACGTGACCGTTCCAAAACTCCTGCCGCAAAATTGCGTCAGAGCCGGGAACCCCGGATTGCGCTCCGCTCATCCGGGCCACAATTCAGATTCTCTTGTCAAACAGCCCCGACGCTGACGTCCGCCAGCGGCGTAATCAAGGCATCAAAGCAAAAGAATAATACATTTTATTATCATCGATGCAAGGAAAGTGTGCAACCTGCTGACACGACCGCTTTTGTCTCAAACCATTGAGAAAATTCCATTTGTTGCTCACTGTCCCGCTGCGGCGGAGTCAGCAAAAAGATTTCCATCGCGCCGGGAAATTTCGCACGGTCAGGCGTGTTATTCAGTGGATCGTCCCATCGAATGATCCTGCTATGCAAAAGACCGACTCGATTTCCTTGCGCGTGACGGAACAGGTAAAGAAAGCTGTCGAGCGTGCTGCACGGTGCGAACAGCTGACGATCGCCGGCTTTGTCGAACGCGTGCTGATCGAGGGATTGAGGCAGCGCGGCTATTTGCAATCAACCAAGAGCGCGCCCCACGCGGCAGATGCCAAAACCAGCGGACCGACAATTACATAACGCTAAGCGCCAGTTATCCTTGGCTTTCAAGCGTTTACCTGCTCAGGAGACGAGGCTTGGCGTTCGCGACGGCGGCGGCCGGCCGGATCCGGTCTGGGTGGAGATATGACGGTTCTGCTGGTCCCACAGATGGCGATAGATCTC
>JAFASL010000644.1 GCA_019244535.1 Alphaproteobacteria bacterium | reverse complement strand
CCTGGCGCAGGAACTTGTAGCCGAGCGCGGTAAAAGACGCGCGCTCCTTGTTGTCCTTGCCGTATCCGTGCCCGCCGGCGGCCGGCTCATAGAAATAGGCCTCGTAGCCCATCGCCTGGAGCTTTGCCGCCATTTTGCGGGCGTGACCGGGATGCACACGGTCATCGCGCCGGCTCGTCGCAATCAAGATTGGCGGGTAGGTGCTGCCCGGGACTGCGCTGTGGTAGGCGGAAATCTCTTTTAAAAAATCCCAGTCGTCCGGATCATCCGGGTCGCCGTATTCGGCGATCCAGCTTGCCCCGGCGTGCAATTTTGAATAACGGCGCATATCGATGAGTGGGATCGTGCAGAACAGCGCGCCAAACCGCTCCGGATAGCGGGTCAGCATGTTCGTGATCAATATCCCGCCATTCGAACCGCCCTCGGCGGCGATGCGTCCGGCGCGTGTCACGCCACGCCGCACGAGGTCGGCGGCGACAGCGGCGAAATCGTCGTGCGACAACCGTTTTCCTTCGCGCCGGCCGGCGTCGTGCCAGGCGGTGCCGAACTCGCCGCCACCCCGGATATTGGCGATGACACTGGTGCCGCCGCGCTCGAGCCAGAGCCTGCCGATCGCCGGATTGTAGTAGGGCAATTGCGAGATGCCGAACCCGCCATAGCCGGAAAGATGAACCGGCGCCTCTCCGGTCTTGTGCGGCGGTCCGACCTGGACATAGGGTATGCGGGTGCCGTCTGGCGAGACCGCTTCGTGCCGGGTCACGACAAGGCCGACGGGGTCGAAGGCCGGCGGCGCGCGCTTCAGCAGATCCGGCTTGGCTGCCGGGCGCAGTAGAAAGAGCGATGGCGGCGTGAGCGGATCCTGAGCGCTGGCGAGCAGGTCGCCATTCGACTCTTCCGTCCGTATATCAAGCGGCCACACATTGGCGACGCCGACCTCCGGCAGACCCGTGATGCGCTCGCGCGACCAGCCCGTTTCGGATGGGGTGAGCACCTCGAAAATCGGTCTCAGGTCGTCGAGTATCGACAATACCAAATGGCCGCCGCTCCAGAAGAATCTTTGCAACGCGCGGCGTTCAGCCGGCTCAAATAATTTCGCGAAACCCCGGTCTCCGGCAAGGAAGGCAGGAAAGGAAATGCCGAGGGCAGTATCGGGCGGGTGGGTTCTGCCGCCGATTGTCCAGGCCGTCCGGCGCCGGGCCACCAGCCAGCCGCGATGCCATTGAAACCAAGCATCGGTGGGTAGGTCGATGCGGGTCTTGGGACCGGTGCGGTCGCCGATCCATACCACCGTGTCAAAGAACCCGAGCCGATCGGCGAACCAGACACGCTCACCCTCGCCATCGCGGTCGACATCGGCCCAGACCGCCATGTGGCTGGCATCTGTCTCAAAAATCACCGGTGCCGTAGCGGGATCGGTTCCGCGCTGCCACAGCCGCACAGTGCGCGCATAACCGGAACTGGTGGCCATGCCTTCGCCCCAGGCCGAGGACAGCAGCAGATTGTCGCGATCGAGCCATGCGGCTCCCGCCTTCGCCTCAGGCAGTACAAAGCCCTCGGGAACAAACCCGCCCGTAGCCAGATCGAATTCGCGCAGCACCACCGCATCGGCGCCGCCGCGCGACAGCATCAGAATGGCGCGGTCGTGGCTGCCCGGGATTGTTACTGCGCCGCTCCAGGTCCAGTCCTCGGCTTCTGCTGTCGCGAGCGCGTCGAGATCGAGCAGCACATCCCAACGGGGTTGCTCGCCGCGGTAACTGTCGAGTGACGTCGCCCGCCAGAGGCCTCGCGGATGCTCTGCGTCCTTCCAAAAGTTGAAAACCCGAGAGCCGCGCCTGGCAATCAATGGGATGTTGTCGGTCCGGTCATAGATCGCCGCGAGCACGTCGCGGTCCGCAGCAAAACGAGCGCCCCCAAACCGCGCCAGGGTCGCCGCATTCTGCGCCTCGACCCAGGCCAGGGCACGCTCGCCGTCGATCTCTTCGAGCCAAAGATACGGATCGTCGTCAGGAGCTTGGGTGGTCGGTCGCGGATCGATCATGGTTCAACGCAGCTCCGCAAATCGCAGCTTTTAAAATTAACACCCGACCGGAAATATCAATTTTGCTCAGGTAATTTTTCCGCTTGACGGCGGACGGGCCGTTTCGCGACGCAAAAAGTCGTGGACATTGGCCGGCAAGCTGGCGAGATTAACCAGATCACGATGAGACCGCCGCGTTATTCGCTCCAGGGGCGACGAGGTCCGGTTTGGGGAATCTGTTATCGGTGCGTGAGAGGTCCGTAGGTGCGGCGGAGCGGGCGGGCAAGCCACTGGCTTGTGCCGGTCGGAGCTTTCTATTCCTGCAGGGAATGGCAACGCGGTTTTTTGAACGCCTCGGACGGGCGCTCGCCGATCGCGGCCACGCGGTTCACCGGGTAAATTTCAATGGCGGCGATCGGGCGTTCTGGCGGCTTTCC
This sequence comes from Alphaproteobacteria bacterium, assembly GCA_019244535.1. Classification (GTDB taxonomy): domain Bacteria; phylum Pseudomonadota; class Alphaproteobacteria; order ATCC43930; family CGMCC-115725; genus AP-15. Next base: position 2,399 of record JAFASL010000644.1, on the reverse strand, counting down.
GGAGGCGTCGACTTTTGCGGGCGTCCGGCGGAATGGCCGGAATTTTTCGATCGGCTAGTCGTCGAACGGGCAATCAGCGACGTCATCCTGTTCGGTGATTGCCGGCCGTTACACCGAGCAGCCATCCGTATCGCCGAGACCCGGGACTTGCGAATACACGTCGTCGAGGAGGGCTATTTGCGCCCCGATTGGATCACGTTCGAGGAAGGCGGCGTGAATGGCCATTCCGCATTGCCCCGAGATCCGAGCTGGTATCGCGAGCGAGCCGAGACCTTACCCGCTTGGCGCGACCCGCCAGCGGTGCCCGGCAGCTTCCGCCGCCGAGCGGTCGAGGATGTGCTCTACAACACCGCCTCGATGCTCGGAACATGGCGGTTTCCGCATTATGCCACGCATCGTCCGTACTATCAGCTGATCGAATATGCTGGGTGGCTGCGCCGCTTGGCGCTGATGCGGCGCGCCGAGCAGCGCGCCGCGCAGAAAATTGCAGACCTCTGCGAGCACTCCGGCCCTCTCTTTCTGTTTCCGCTGCAGTTGGACTGCGACTACCAGGTGCGGGTGCACTCGCCATTTCGCGCAATGCACCTCGCGATCGAGCACGTCCTCGCCTCCTTCGCCCGCCATGCCCCTTTGGCGGCCCGGTTGATCGTCAAGCTGCATCCGCTCGACAGCGGCCTGGTGGACTGGGTTGCGATAACAGGGTACCTGGGAGTTGAGCTCGGAATTGCCGATCGCCTCGTCATCCTCGACGGCGGGGATTTGGGCGAGCTATTGGCGCAAAAGCCGGCCGTCGTGACCGTCAACAGCACCGTCGGTACTTTGGCACTCGCCTGTGGATTGCCGGTGATCGCCCTGGGCAAGGCGGTTTACGACATCCCCGGGCTGACCTTTCAGGGCGAGCTCGACGCTTTCTGGAAGGCGCCGGCACCTCCCGATGCGGAACTCTTTGACGCGTTCCGCCGCGTGCTCGCGGCGCACTGCTTGATCCCCGGCTCATTCTTCAATGGAGCCGGTCTGAGGCTGGCGGTCGATGGGGCAATCGAGCGGCTCGAAGCCGCCTATGCGCGGCCCGCACGCCTTGCGGCGGCACGGTCCGCGGACCTCGCAACGCCGATCGCGGCAGCTCTATCGGCACAGTGACGCATTCTCGCGCCGCCGAGCAGGCCCAGCTGGCGCAAGACTTCGTCCCACCCTACCCCGAACGGCCGAGCCGGCCGCTTTCGCCAATCGCCACATTGCTGGCAGCGCGGCGGAATTTCCTCTCGATTTGGGAGGACCGGTGCTTCGAATGGGAGGTGTTTTCGACGCGCATGCTGTCGCGCACGCTGTTTGTCTGCAACAGCCCGGACACCGTCGCCACCGCCTTTGTCGAGCGGCACGACAGTTTTGAGCGAAAGAGCCCGCAAATGCGGCACGGGCTGGCGCCGCTTCTCGGCGACGGTCTGTTCATCAGCGACGGCGAAACCTGGCGCCGAAGGCGGCGCATCGTAGCGCCGATCGTCCATGCCTCGCATCTGCCGCTGTTTGCGCCGCTGATGGTTCAGGCTGCCAGCGAGACCGCCGAGCGCTGGGCCACCACCCGCACAGACCGGCCGATCAATGCGCTGACCGAAATGGCGACACTGACCGCGGAGATTATCTGCCGGACCGTTTTCGGCAGGCAGCTCGGGGCAGCGCATGCGGCGGAAATTGTCGCCGCGTTCAGCGAATATCAGCGCCTGGTCGGCCAGTTGGATCTCGCTTATTTCGTCGGTTTGCCGGATTGGGTCCCGCGGTTCCATTCGCTTGCAATCCACCGCTCCGCCAAACGCATCCACAAAGTCCTGGAGCAGGTCATCGGCGATTCCCGTGAGCGGCTGTCCGGCGGCGAGGCCTCGATGATCAGGCTGCTGCTCGAAGCGCGTGACCCCGAGAGCGGCAAGCCGCTCGACGATGCAGCGTTGCGCAACGAGGCGGCGGTGATCTTTATGGCCGGCCACGAAACGACGGCCAATTCGCTTGCCTGGGCCTGGTACCTTCTGTCGCAGGCGCCGGAGGCCGAAGAACGCCTGCATGCGGAACTGGCAAAAGTGCTTGCCGGCCGCCTGCCGACACTCGACGATGTCCCCGCGCTGCTCTACACCCGCGCAATCTTCGAAGAGACGGTGCGGCTCTACCCGCCTGTCCCGCTCCTGGCACGGCAGGCGCTCCGGGACGAGACGATCCGCGGCCGGTCCGTCCCGGAGGGGTCTCTCGTGATCGTTGTCCCTTGGTTGCTCCACCGGCACCGGAAATTTTGGGGAAAGCCGGATTGCTTCATCCCAGAGCGCTTCCTCCCCGAGAACGCCGAGTATCGCGTCAGGCATGCGTATATTCCGTTCAGCGTCGGTCCTCGCATTTGCGCAGGCGCCGCCTTTGGT
>JAFASL010000596.1 GCA_019244535.1 Alphaproteobacteria bacterium | reverse complement strand
CGTGTTTGTCGGCGATACAATCCTTACCAGCGCTCAGTCGGCACTGAGCCTGCGCCTCGGCACGGCTACGCTGGTCCGGTTGGGTCCTGACGCAGCCTTGCGAATTGACCGCTACCTTATGAACGTGGGCGGCACGTTGGAACTGGCTCGCGGCCCAATGGTGTTCCTGCACGATCCTGGTGCGGCGGCGCCTGGCGTCGCTGTCCGCTCTCCGTTCGGGCTAATCGCAGTTCGTGGCACGCGTTTCTTCGCGGGACCCAGCAACGGCGTGTTCGGGGTGTTTGTTGATGAGGGCGCGGTGAGTGTGGTCGGAGTGAATACAGCGGTCGAGGTCACCGCAGGACTGGGGACCGATATTGCGCATCCGGGCGAAGAACCGACCAACCCTCATCCGTGGGGCAGGGCACGTATCGAAGCGGCGTTTGCTTCGGTAAGATAGAACGCGTTCGCTTCTGTTAAATCTGGCGTAGGTCGGCAGCGAGCGATAGGCAGGTTTGCTATGCAGATTTCCGCGGATGCACGCAAATTCACGCAGATAAAGGGCCTGCATGGTTGGCGGTTCGTCATGCCCTTGGGTTTCAGTGTTATAAAATCTGGGCCGCACTCGAGTCAGAATGAGCTGAACAGGTCGACCTGACTGCTACATGAGCGACAGCCTTTCACGAGCGAGAGGTCGGCTGCCCGGGTAGTGTCCGGAAGGTTCTGCAAAATCGTTGGAGGCCCGGTGGCCATGGTATGCGGGTGATATCTGAGGTCACCAACCCTTTTGGCGAGGGAGCACACCATGACCAAGGTTCAAGGTAAGGGCGAGGTCATCGATATCAAAGCCCTGTTGGAGCGCGACAGCGACTTCATCGGCGCCTCGGTGCAGGCGGCGATCGAGGCGGCGCTGGAGGTGGAGACGACGGAGTTTCTGGGGGCGGAGAAAAGCGAGCGGACGGAGGCGCGGCTGGGTTATCGCAGCGGCTATTACCAGCGATCGTTGATCACCCGGGCCGGCACGCTGGAGCTTCGCCTGCCGCGCGACCGCGCCGGGCGGTTTTCGACCGAACTGTTCGGACGCTATCAGCGCTCGGAAAAGGCGCTGGTCGGCGCGCTGGCCGAGATGTATGTGCAGGGCGTCTCCACGCGGAAGGTCAAGGCGGTCACCGAGACGCTGTGCGGACACGAGTTCTCCGCCTCCTCGATCAGCACGGTGAACAAATCCCTCGATGCGGCGCTGAACGCGTTTTGCGAGCGCCGGCTGGCCGAACCCTATCCGTATCTGATCCTCGATGCCCGCTATGAACGCGTGCGGGAGAACGGTGTGATCGCCACCCAGGCGGTGCAAATCGCCGTGGCGGTGGATACCGAGGCTCGCCGCCAGGTGCTGGCGGTTGAGCTGGCCAACCGCGAGAGCCGCTCGAGCTGGCGCGACTTCCTGCTGGCGTTGCGACAGCGCGGGCTGCACGGCGTCGAGTTCGTGGTCTGCGACGATCATCCCGGCCTGAAGGCGGCGATCCGCGAGGTGCTGACCGAGGCGGCCTGGCAACGCTGCTACGTCCACTTCCTGCGCCATGCGCTCGATTACGTCCCGCGCCGCGTCGATGACGACTGCCTGATGGAGCTTCGTTGGTTTTACGACCGGCGCGATCTGGCGGAAGTCCGCCGCGACCTCGCCGCGTGGTTGACCAAGTGGCAGGGCAAGTATGCAAAACTGTGCGCCTGGGTGGAGGACAACATCGAGGAGACGCTGACCTTCTATCGGCTGGCGCTGGCGCACCACAAGCACATGAAGTCCACCAACATGCTGGAGCGGCTCAATCAGGAGATCAAGCGTCGCACCATGTGGTGCGGATCTTCCCGAACGCTGCGAGCTGCCTGCGTCTGGTTCGCGCCCTGGCGGTGGAAGCACACGAGAACTGGCTGGAGGCGATCCGCTATCTCAACATGGAACATCTGAAGGAGCACAAGAAACAGATGCTGCGTGAGGCGGCATGACGGCCGGGCCTCGCCCAGCCTGGCGCCGGGCTCAGGCCGGGGCGAGGAAACGCCGTTCAGCCGAACAAGGAAACATCACTCCATGCAGGCGAAACGGATCTTGCAGAACTTGACGCACACAACTGCTGCCCGGCTGCGCCCGCTTCAGTCCGGGTGCAGGACCGGACTTAGAGCAGATCGCGGGAGAGCGGAACGTGCGGACGCGTGAATCTGCTCTATAAATCCAGAGGCTACAGAGCTTTCAACCTTCCAGTCAGGGTGAAAGCTCTCTACTATGCACGCTCGATGTTCGACATGATGCTATGCCGATGCTCGTCCAGCGTTTCCTCGCCCGGGACTCGTTTTCGGAACCTCTCCCCACGTTGTCGGCTACTTGCGCTTTGTGCACCCGGGACGTGAGCCCCTCATGCCGCCTATTCGAGCACGTAGCTTCCGGGGGCCGGCATCAGCGGCGGATGCGCCGGGCTGCCGAGCCGGGTAGGTGCTCGCTTTAGCGCACCCGAATTGGCGTTCAGCCAGGCATGCCAGTGGCCCCACCAGCTTCCTTCGATGCGCGTCGCATCGCGCCGCCATGTCTCGGGGCTGCACCGCCGCATCGCGCCGGTATAGTAATGCTTATTGGCAACGCGCGGCGGGCGGAGGATGCTCTGCACATGGCCGCTCGTACTTAGCACGAAGGTGTGTCGGCCACGGAATACCTGGCAGGCCTGAAAGCAGCCACCCCAGGGCATCATCGTGTCATCTTCGCCGCCCACGACATATGAGACGAGCCTGATCTTGCGAAAATCGATTGGGAATCCACGGACCCGGAGCGCACCGGGTCGGCGGAACACGTCATACGCGTACATGTCCAGAAAGTCGGAATGCAGCGCCGCCGGCAGCCGCGTTGGGTCGTTATCCCATTGCAGCACGTCCAATCGCGGCGGATCCTTGCCCAAGAGGTAGTTGTTGACCC
>JAFASL010000078.1 GCA_019244535.1 Alphaproteobacteria bacterium | reverse complement strand
CCGCAATATCGGCAGCAGCGTCGGCATTGCGATAGTCGTGGCGCTATTGGCCGAGAACACCCAGGTCGTGCATTCACGGCTTGTCGAGCACCTGCGCCCCGATAACCCGCTCGCCAGAATGCCTTATCTGGCGCCGCCCTACAGCCTGACCGATCCGTCCGGGATCGCAGCGCTTAATGCGGAAGCAACCCGGCAAGCGGCAATGATCGCCTATATCGACGATTTCAAGCTTATGATGATGATCATCATCGTCAGCTTGCCGCTGCTTTTGCTGCTGCGCAAACCGCAACCGGCAGCACGCGCGGCCACTGCGGCTGCGGAATAATTCCACAGGAGGAAACCATGCGTCTCGAGAATAAAGTCGGAATCGTCACCGCAGCGGCTTCGGGGATGGGCAGGGCCGGGGCAATCCGGTTCGCCCGCGAAGGCGCAGCCGTGGGTGTGGTGGATATCGATCAGGGCGGTGTTGATTCCGTCGTCGGGGAAATTACTGCTGCGGGCGGGCGCGCGCTCGGGCTCGTCGGCGACCTGCGTCAAGACGATTTCGCCCGCAGCATCGTGCGGCGCACCGCCAACACCTTTGGCGGGCTCGACTTCGTGTGGAACCATGTCGGCCATCCCGACCCCGCCTCGATCGAGGGCATCGATATGGCGGATTACGAGTTGGCGCTCGACCTCAACCTGCGCACCGTGCTGGTGACGACGGAAGCGGCGATCCCGGAAATCCGAGCGCGCGGCGGCGGCGCTCTCCTCTACACGGCGTCGACCTCGGGCATTCAGGGCTCGGCATTCAGCCCGGTCTATTCGATGGCCAAGTTCGGGGTGGTCGGATTTGTCCGCTCGCTGGCCAAACGCCTGGCGCCCGAGAAGATCCGCGTCAATGCGATCTGCCCCGGCCCGATCGACACGCCGATGCTGCGGGTCTTTGTTGCGCGGCCCGACCAGCAGCGCACCGCCGGGCAGGACAAGGAGGAATTGGTGCAACTGCGCGGCCGGCAAAACCCGATGGGCCGTACCGGCAGACCGGAAGAGATCGCCAATGCCGCCCTGTTCCTGATCTCGGACGAGGCGTCCTTCGTCTCCGGCGCCGCACTACCCGTCGACGGCGCCGCGACCGCGTGAGCCGTTATTCTGCGGTTTCGCGGGCTTCGACGCCGTAATCGTTGATCGAGACCCGCCAGTGGATGCGGTCTTCCTCGGGCGGGTAGTCGCCGGCCGCCCGGTGATAGGAGCAGCGGTTATCCCAGATCACGATATCCCCCTTGCGCCATTTATGGCGGTATTCGGCGCCAGGTTGGATCATGTAAGTTTTGAGCTCGGCAATCAGCGCATCGCTTTCCTGCCGGTCGTAGCGGACGATGTCGACGATCTTGCCGGGATCAAAATAGAGCGATTTGCGGCCGGTTTCCGGATGGGTGCGGATGATCGGGTGCAAAACCGGTGTCCATTCCTGGTCCTCCTTGTCGAGAAGAGGTGACCCGCCCCGGCAGCCGCCATAGGAAAATATCCCCATCACGCCTTCCAGGCGCTGCTTCAGCGATACCGGCAGCGCGTCATAGGCTGCATAGCCGTTGGCGAACAGCGTATCACCCCCTCGGCTCGGAACCGCCAGCGCATAAAGCTGCGTTGCCTTGAAGGGCCGCTCGTTGTAAGCGCCATCGGTATGCCAGCCCTCGGCGCCACGCCTGTAGATGGCCTCAATGAGATTGCCGCCGGCATCGAATTTGTTGATCCCGAGCATCGTGATCTCGGGAAATTCGGGGTGGCGCGTCGATTTCGAGGGGTGGGGCACAACCGGCCCGAAGCGCCGGCTATATCGCAGGAAATCCTCGATTTCCAGCTCCTGATCCCGCACGATCAGGATGTTGTGGTCGAGCCAAGCCTGGTAGATCGGCGCAAACCCCGCATCGTCGAGCGCCTTGACGTCGACACCGGTGACCTCCACACCGATCTGCGGACCCAAGCACCGTATATCCATCATCGCTCGCTCTTCCGTGCTAACCCGCCATCGTCAGCCTTGGGTTTGCAGTGTGTCAAACCGAGAATTGCGATGGTTGCCATGCGCCGGTTTGACGAATGGGTTGTGCCACAGGCGAGGATGAAGGCGGCGAATGCCCAGAAGCTCCAGCCGAATGCAACATCGTGCCGTTTCGACTCGAAATACGCGAGCGCGATCGGAATCATGTAATACGACAAGCCGATCGCTGCGTCCG
>JAFASL010000537.1 GCA_019244535.1 Alphaproteobacteria bacterium | reverse complement strand
CAGCGGTAAATCGGACCGTTGGCCCCCGTCATCACCTGCTCCTTCTGTTCCTGGCCAAAGGGTAGCTGGCGGCCCCGATTTCTGTGGGAGTCCACAAGGATCGCAAATCTATGTGAAGTCAGGCCTTGCGAAAATCGTCATCGTGGAGCGGCCTACGACAAGCGCCTGCGGAACACCGTTGAGGGGATCGTACCAACGCTCTGAAGGTTCATCAATTGAAGGGCCGAAGTTGTCAATTGACGCTCCCGTCGGGGCTGCGTTGAGGGTCGGCCTGCCGGTTTTTCAGGTTAACGGATGGTGGCTGCGCGTCGGTTACTGAGGCCTCTGCTGTTCGTCGGCGTTCCCGTCGCGGTGATCGCGGCCGTGGTCGCGTTGTGGAATTGGGACTGGCTGATTCCGATCGTGCAGGGCCGCGCCTCATCCATGCTCGGCCGACAAGTGACGATTGAACATCTGCACGTGCAGCTCGGGCGGGTCACGACAGTGGATGCCGATGACGTGCGGATCGCCAATCCGGCCGGATTTCCAGAGAACGGAGATTTCGTCCGGATTGCGCGGCTGAGCGCGCAGGCCGACGTGATGGCCTACGTCCGGTCCCGCGAAATCGTGCTGTCGGCGGTCGCGTTGGAGCGGCCCCAGGTACAAGCGCTGCAGACCGCTGACGGGAACAACAATTACACGCTGGAACTCGTCGGCCCATCCGCCGTCAAAATAGGCGATCTGCGTATCTCCGGCGGTCAGGCGCGTGTGGTGATACCCAGTCTGAAGGCCGATTTCGCGCTGGCGATCGCGACGCGGGAGGCCCCGGCCGCGGCCCCGGGTACGCAGACGACGGATTCGCAGATCGTGGTGGATGCCAAGGGTACCTACGCCGGACAGCCCGTCACCGGCGAACTCTTAGGCGGCGCGCCTCTTTCGCTGCGCGATGCCCAGCATCCCTACCCGGTGGCCCTCAAGCTCGCCAACGGCGCCACGCATATCAGCTTGGCGGGGACGCTGACCGATCCGCTGACCTTCGGCGGCGCCGACCTCAAGCTGGAGGTAGCAGGCCCCGACATGCGCGACCTCTATCACCTGACCGGCATTGCGATCCCGCAAACGCCGGCGTACCGCATCGCCGGGCAGCTCGACTATGCCGACCACAAGTTCCGCTTTCGCGGCTTTCGCGGCGTGGTCGGGTCGAGCGATCTCCACGGCACGATCGAGGAGGATCCCGGCCAGGAGCGGCCGATGCTCACTGCGGACCTCGCCTCGACCAAGGTCGATCTTGCCGATCTCGGCGGCTTCATCGGTACCACGCCCGGGCGGCAATCGACGGCGAATCAGAGTGCGGCACAAAAGCGGGAATTGGCGCGCACGGAGGCGAGTCCGAAGCTGTTGCCGGACACCCCGATCAGCCTTCCCAAGCTGCGCGCCGCCGATGTGAAGCTGCATTATCGCGGCGAGCACATCCTTGGTCGGTCGGTGCCGCTCGACAACCTTGTCGTGAACCTGTCGGTCATAGGCGGCAAGATCGCGCTGGAACCGATCAGCTTCGGGGTGGGACGCGGACGGATTGCCGGAACCGCGGTACTCGACGGCAGCGGGGATGTAATTCGCGCCAAGGCCGCGGCGGATTTCGACCATGTCGATGTGGCTCGGCTGATGGCGGCGACCCACATGTTCGGCGGCGCCGGCGCGATCGGCGGGCACGCGGATATCGTGACCTCGGGTAACTCTTTGGCGCAGATGCTGGGCAATGGTGATGGGGGACTGCGACTCCTGATGATCGGGGGCGATCTGAGCGCACTACTGGTCGATCTTTCCGGCCTGGAATTTGGCAACGCTCTTCTGTCCGCGTTGGGTATGCCGCAACGCACGCCTGTCGAATGCATGATCGCGGATTTCTCGCTGCAGAAGGGGCTGCTCAATACGCGCACACTGCTGCTGGTGACCAAGGAGGCGAACGTCCACGGCATCGGCTGGGTGAATTTGCGAAACGAGACGATCGACTACAAGCTCAACACAAAGGCGGCGCATTTCACTGTCGGCTCGCTGCATGCGCCGATCGACATCAGCGGCCCGCTTAAAAGCCCGCGCATCCGTCCGGAAGCGGGCGGGCTGGCGATGCGCGGCGGAGCCGCGGCCGCACTGGCGGTGCTGATGCCGCCTCTAGCAATTCTGCCAACCATCGAATTCGGTCAGGATGAGAGCCGCGAGTGCGCGGCCCGGATTTCCTCGATACAGCCTTCCGAGCGGGCGAAAGCGGCACCGGCCGCAACCGCGCCAACGAGCCATCCACGTCATCGCAGTCGATGAGGCTGCCGCCTTCCGCCGCGGTGTGACCTCGGTGACGCCTTCCCGTCCAGCAGATCTACGGTGGCGCCTTCACAACCCTCGCCCGAAGCCGACGGCCCAAATGGCTCGGCAATCAGGTAATGCCAGTGAACCCTCCCTACCCGCTCCCAAAAGTTAGTCAGCGACAAGACGCGTGTGCATTTCTATCGCGGCGCACCCCGATGCGCCACAACCGTCACTGTCATCACAGGGCGGAAGTTTCCTAGGTGTCCATAACGCAAGGGGTTGCGTTCGAGTTGGTCCACGCGGCCAAGCACGTTTCCGAAGTCCCGCACCTCCATCAGCAATGCGGAATCGGCGTGGGATCCCGGTTCGATGCTGACTCACACCCTTGGGAACACGGCGGCGGATCATGGCGATCGCGGTGAGACCCATCCCGATGGCTATTAGGCTGAGAGTGGTGGGTTCCGGCACAGGGTCGAATAGCGAGCCCTCAGTCACGCGCCAAGCGCCGGGGTTATTGTCGCTGGTGAACAGTCCTTCCATCGGACCCAACTTATCGAACCATGAAAGCGAGGACGACAGGTCAAGGTGAGTCCCGTTGTCAGTCACGTCCAAAATCTCTCCGGTACTCCAATCGACCTCATAGCTGTTGTTTGACAGCTCGACGATCTTACAAGTGGCCAAGCTGAGAATGGAATCGTCGTGGTTCAACAATGTCGGGGAACCATCGATCCAAACGAAGCTTCCTCCTGCATCGGCCCGGTCAACGTCAAAGGTGACTTTGTGGTCGCACAGGGTGGCAGCAGCCTCAGTAATCACCGCTGTACCCGCATTCGAGAACCCCGTCGTGCGAATCTGGACATCAAATTGATCCCCGGGAACAAGCGCTCGGATCAGGAGAAAGTCACCAATCCCCTGGTAATCGTAATGGACACCACTGTAAGTGGTGAAATGGGGTCGCCGACTACGCTGGCTACAAAGGTTGTTCCGACGATCTGTCCTGCGTCATTGACCCCGCCAGCAGTTGTTGTTGATGAGCCGGCGCGTCGATTTGCGTGAGCCTTCCGCCAGTACCACCCGTACCGGATCGAGCCGATCAGCCGTTCGACATTCCCGTTTTGCCACGGTGAGCCTGGCGTGCGCCGGGTTCTGCCTGGCGCCGTTTTTGTCCGGGCACAAGCGGGCCCGAGAAGGACCGACGCCATCGCAGGGTGGTTGTGCTGGGTCAAAAAGCCCGATAGGGCCGCGAGCCCGCCC
>JAFASL010000478.1 GCA_019244535.1 Alphaproteobacteria bacterium | reverse complement strand
GGCTGAGACTCGTAGGCGCGGTTGCTGCCAACTTGCGGCGGCAGCAGGTCTACTTGTCATATTGTTGATTACGCTGGCGCATGATGGCGGTCCGAGACGGTTTGGGCTCGAGCCGACCGGCTTCGATCGGCTGACAGGTTGGAGGCAAGATCATGTCTCAGAGGCGGTTCCAGTTTTCTTGAAGTCCTGTCTTCGGTTCTTGAGCAGGTCGGATTCGGCGTTGCTCGACCCTCTTGCCACCAATACCGATTTCGGCCAAGTTGGAGAATGGCGGCCTTTGTGTGACACGGCCGCCAATCTGCCCTCAGGCGACGATGAGTCGGCTCGGCATTTCTTCGAGACGGGTTTTATTCCGTTTCTCGTGACAGATTACGCCAAGCCGGAAGGGCTTTTTACCGGGTACTATGAGATCGAGCTCAAAGGATCTCGGTGGCGCCATGGGCGGTATCAGATCCCGCTCTATCGCAAACCACCCGATATCGGTTCGCACCGGCCAAACCGTGCCGAGATCGAGGATGGAGCACTTGCGGAGCGGGGGCTGGAACTTTTCTGGGTCGATGATCCGATCGATGCGTTCTTCCTGCAGATCCAAGGGTCGGGTCGCGTTCGGCTGAGCAAAAAAAGGGTCGCCAGGGTGGGTACGACGGCCAGAACGGCCAACCTTACGTGCCTGTAGGGCGGTTGCTGATCGAACGTGGCATTATCCCGCGTGACAAGTTGACGTTGCCTGCAATCCGGTCATGGATGAAAGCACATCCAGAGGCTGGCGCTGCCTTGCGTCGCGAGAATCCGTCCTATGTCTTTTTCCGCGAAATCAAGGGGGATGGGCCAATCGGCAGTGAAGGAGTAGTGCTCACGGCAGGGCGGAGCATTGCGGTCGATCGCGCCTTCGTGGGCCTCGGCACCCCGGTCTGGCTCGAGGCGGACGAGCGGTTCGCCGCGGCCGAAGCTGTGCGCCGCTTGATGATAGCCCAGGATACAGGCGGCGCGATAAAGGGTCGGTGCGCGGCGACGTCTTTTGGGGTACCGGAAAGGCCGCTGGTATGAGGGCCGGCATCATGAATGCGAGCGGCAGGTTCTACCTGCTGTTACCGCGAGCTGTGGAACGCCGTCTCGCTCCCGGTTGGTAGACAGTTCGGATTGATTTGGCGGCGGGGAGGCGCCTAACTTCGACTTCTTTGCTCTGAACTGCTGACCCCAGGTCTGATTGAATGCATGTTGCTCTCTTCGTCACCTGTCTCGTCGACCTGTTCCGGCCGACGGTGGGCTTTGCGGCGATAAAGCTGCTCGAACAGGCAGGCTGCAGGGTCGAGGTTCCGCGTGGCCAGACCTGCTGCGGCCAGCCCGCTTACAACTCCGGCGATCAGGCCAATGCCAAGGCGATCGCACTCCAGGTATTTGATGCTTTTGCCGGCTACGACTCTGTCGTGGCGCCGTCAGGCTCCTGTGCCGGCATGTTGCGCGTACATTATCCCGAACTCTTTGCGAATGATCCGGAAAACCTTCCGCGTGCTCAAGAGCTCGCCGAAAGGAGTTGGGAGCTCATCTCATTTCTGACGGATGTCTGCTGCGTGGAGGGGGTCGCAGCTCATTGGGAGCGTCGAGTGACCTATCATGACGCCTGTTCCGGCTTGCGAGAACTCGGCATCAAGCGACAGCCGCGCCAGCTCCTCGCCTCCGTTTCCGGATTGAGCCTCGATGAAGCACCGGGGGCGGAGGTGTGCTGCGGTTTTGGCGGGACTTTCTGCATCAAATACCCCGAAATCTCCGACAAAATGGTGACCGACAAGGCGGCTGACATCGTGGCGACCGATGCCGATGCGGTTCTGGCGGGCGATCTCGGGTGTCTGCTCAACATAGCGGGCAAGCTCTGTCGCCAAGGCCAGCAGATAGAAGCACGGCATGTTGCCGAGGTTCTCGCCGGCATGACCGCCGAGGTTGCGCCGATCGGCGCGCCGCGGTAGCACGATGCTCGCGACCAGCCGCAACTTCACGGCGGCAGCACAAGCCGGCTTGGCCAATGATAACTTGCAGCGCGCCCTGGGTCTCGCGCGCACCGGTTTTCCACTGCGGCGGCGTCTCGCGGTCGAGCGGCTGCCGGAATTCGAGGCGCTGCGCGAAGCCGGCCGGGCGATCAAGGATCACACGCTCCAGTATCTCGATTTTTATATCGAATTTTATGAGAGCCAGGTCGTGGCTTCGGGCGGGAAGGTGCATTGGGCACGCACCCCCGCGGAGGCTTGTGCCGCGGTCCTGCAGATCTGCCGGTCGGTAGGCGCCAAGATCGTCACCAAGGGAAAGTCGATGGTCGCCGAGGAGATCGGCCTCAACGATTTCCTCGAGGCAAATGGCATCACTCCGGTCGAGACCGATCTCGGCGAGTACATCATTCAGCTGAGGCATGAACCGCCAAGCCACATTATCGCGCCAGCGATCCATTTGGTTAAGGAGCAAGTCGCGGAAACTTTTCGGGCAGAGCATCGCTCGCTCGACGCGGGGCGGCCGCTGATTGAGCCGAGGCAGATGTGCGACGAGGCGCGTGCGATGCTGCGCCCGCGTTTCCTCGCGGCCGATGTCGGGATCACCGGCGCCAATTTCCTTGTGGCCGAGACAGGCTCCAGCATCGTTGTGACCAATGAGGGCAATGGGGATCTCACGCAGGTTTTGCCTCGGGTCCATATCGTCGTGACCAGCATCGAAAAGGTGGTACCGACCTTCGAGGACGCGGCAACTTTGCTGCGGCTCCTCGCGCGCTCCGCGACTGGCCAGGAATTCTCTACTTATACGACGATCTCGACCGGGCCGCGCCGCGAAGCCGATCTGGACGGGCCCGAGGAGTATCACGTGGTTCTGCTCGACAACGGCCGCAGCGGGATGATCGGAACCGATTTTCAGGACATGCTCCGATGCATCCGCTGTTCGGCTTGCATGAGCCATTGTCCGGTCTACGCTGCGGTTGGCGGCCACGCTTATGGCTGGGTTTACCCCGGGCCGATGGGTGCGGTGTTGACGCCGGGCCTGATCGGCATCGAAGAGGCCGGTCACTTGCCAAACGCCTCGACCTTTTGCGGACGCTGCGAGAGCGTCTGCCCGGTGAAGATCCCGCTGCCGAAGATGATGCGCCACTGGCGCGAGCGTGAACACGCCAAGAAGCTCAGCCCGACAGTGTACCGCAAGGGCCTTTCCGTATGGGCGTGGGTCGCGCGCCGACCGGCCCTCTATCACGCGCTCGCCGGGACAGCAGCCCGGGCTCTCGGCTGGGCCGGGCAAGGCCATGGACGGTTTCGCGCCTTGCCGCTGGCCGCCGGCTGGACGACGGTGCGCGACATGCCGTCGCCGGAGGGTCGCAGCTTTCATAGCCTCTGGGCGCAGTACAAGAAACGCGGAAGTGCAAGGTGAGCGAAACCCGCGAACGGATTCTCGGCGGGATCCGAAACTCGCTGAGCCGCGGCCACCTCGAGCCCCGTAAAGAGGCGGAATTGCGCGCCCGCCTCACGGCCCCTCCGCGCAACTTGGTGCCGGCGCGGGCAACCGCCCTCGACGATCGGCAAAGGGTGGAGTTGTTTGTCGCGATGGCCGGGGAGGTGCAGGCGACCGTTACAAGGGTCAGCTCGCTCACGGCAGTGCCAGAGGCGGTCGCGCGACATCTGGCTGCCGAGAATCTGCCGGCCGAGTTAGTCATGACCCTCGACCGAGACCTCTACGCGATCCCGTGGGACTCTTGGCCGTTGCTGCGCATCCGCCGGGGCCGGGCAGAGGCGCAGGACCGGGTCAGCTTTACCCCCTGTCATGCCGCGATCGCCGAGACCGGTACATTGATGTTGATTTCCGGGGCGCAGAGCCCGACCACGCTCAATTTCCTGCCGGAAACCCACATCGTGCTGGTGCGTAGCGACCAGGTGGTGGCGACTTACGAGGATGGTTGGGATCGCTTGCGGGCCGTCCAAGGGACGGAAGGTTTGCCGCGGACGGTCAACTTCATCACTGGACCGTCCCGCACCGCCGACATCGAGCAGCGCATCGAATTGGGTGCGCACGGGCCCCGCCGTCTCCATATCGTCCTCGTCGAGGACGAATTGGACGGCGGAAAGTGAAGAGGACGAGGGAAGCGCAGCGCCCTATGGGTGATCGCGGGTTATGGGTAGAAGCGGTTCGCGACGTGCGGCCGTTGCGCGGCGAGCGGGCAGTCACACCGGCCGTTCCGCCGCCGGTTATCGCCCCCACTTTGACGCGAGCGGAACAGGGCTCGGCGAGGCCAAAGCAAACGCCGCCGCTCGATCGTTTTGCCGGGATCGACCGCGCCAACGCAGAAAGGCTGAAGCGCGGACGCCATAGGATCGAGGCACGGCTTGATCTGCATGGACTGACTCAGTCCGAGGCGCACCGGGCTCTGTCCCGCTTTGTTGCAGAGTCGCGGGGTGTGGGGCGGCGCTGCGTGCTGGTAATTACCGGAAGGGGGCGCGGGCAGAGCGGGACGGGGGTTCTGAAAAACCTGGTTCCGCGATGGCTCGAGGAGCCGGCGCTGCGGCCACATGTCCTCGCGATCGCGCCTGCCCAACCGGAACATGGCGGTTCCGGTGCTACCTACCTGCTGCTCCGCCGCCGCTGATCCGAACAGCCCGAATAATGGCAATTTCACGTTAGAACGGCGAAAATGCCACGGCATTTCACTTGCGGTCATCTCCGGGCCCCGTCAAATACGCGCCAGACCGTGTAACGTGAGCTGTCGATGGCCGACAATAGCGATTTGCTGCCCCATATCGAACGTCTGAAGGCCGCGCGTGTATTGTGCGTCGGCGACGTTATGCTCGATCATTACATCTTTGGCCAAGTTGAGCGTGTGTCGCCGGAGGCGCCGATCCCGGTGCTGTGGATCGAGCGTGAAATGAAAACGTTAGGCGGCGCGGGTAACGTGTTGCGTAACCTTCGCGCGCTCGGTGCCGCTGCATCGTTCATCTCGGTCGTCGGCAACGACGAAGCCGGCCGCGAGATCGGGCGTCTCGTGGAGGCGCAGGACGGCACCGAAGCGCATGTTCTGGTCCAGCCGCAGCGCACGACGACGGTAAAGACGCGCTATGTCGCCGGAAGCCAGCAGCTCCTGAGGGCCGACCGCGAAAGCGCGATTCCTCTTGATCCGTATATTCGCGAAGACTTGTTGCGCCTAGCGCGCGAGCTCGTGGCTGACCATTCGGTCGTCGTCGTCTCAGATTACGCAAAGGGGGTGTTGACCGAAGGGGTGGCGCTCGAGATCATCAGGGCGGCGCGCGATGCCGGTGCGCGCGTCATCGTCGATCCTAAGGGCGGCGACCATATACGGTATCGCGGTGCTAATCTGGTAAAGCCGAACCGCCGCGAGCTGGCCCACGCTACCGGGATGCCCGTGGCGACCGACAGCGAGATTATCGCGGCCTCCCGGGCATTGATCGAGCGTTGCGGGTTCAACGCCGTTCTCGCCTCGCTTGGCGCGGAAGGGTCGGTGCTGGTATCGGCTGACGGTATGACCAATGTGCAACGGGCCGAAATCCGAGAAGTTTTCGATGTTTCGGGGGCCGGCGACACTGTGGTTGCGGTGGTCGCCGCCGCGCTGGCAGTTGGTGTCGATTTGAGTGATGCGGCTCGCCTCGGGAACATCGCCGCCGGTATAGTCGTCAGCAAGATGGGCACGGCGGTTGCCTATGCAGGCGAACTCACCGCCGCGCTTAATGGCCGCGATTCCTATTCCGCTGATAAGGTGGTCCCCCGTTCCCACGCGCTGGGTCTGATTGCGCGTTGGCGGCGCCAGGGACTCAAGATTGGCTTTACGAACGGCTGCTTTGATCTGCTGCATCCGGGCCATGTCGCATTGTTGGGCCAAGCCAAAGGGGCATGCGACCGGCTCATTGTCGGGCTCAACAGTGATGCGTCGATCGCGCGGCTGAAAGGACCCAGACGACCGATACAGAATGAAACCGAGCGAGCTGCAGTTCTTGCCACACTCGCTGCAGTCGATCTTATCGTGGTGTTTCAGGAAGATACGCCGATGGAGCTGATCCGGGACATCCGACCCCAGCTTCTCGTCAAGGGCGAGGATTACCAGCTCGACGAAGTCGTCGGCGTTGACTTTGTAAAGCAGACCGGCGGGGAGGTGCTGCTCGCCAAGATTGACCCTGATTACAATAGGACGGCCACGATCGCACGCCTCGCCAGCTGAACCCCTCAGTCTCTTTGAGAGGGGCCCAATCGCCAAGCGTCATTTGGCGGTACAAACGCATCGTCGGATACCAGGGACGGTCATCTCGTCCGAGCAGCCATCGGAGGCCGGCACGGTGGTCAGCGGAGGCCGAGCGCTCCGGGCAGGTGCGCTACCACCGTCTCGACCGATATGACCAGGTCCAGGTGACGGATTGCTGCCGCGCTCTCGGTGAAATCGGTCAGGAGCGGTGAGAGATCCACGATCGGCTGGTGCGAGACGTAGCTGATCTCCTCGGCCGGAGGCCCAACCTGGAGGCTGTGCCAGCCGATGCCCGGAATGCGCCACAGAGTTTTCCAACGCCGCGAGAGGGATCGACCGGCACGGGTCCATGCGATTTGTCGGGTTTCCCGACCACACCAGTCCAACTTTCAGCCTTGTTTCGGCAACCAAACGGTTCGCCCGACCATTGCGGCCGCGTCGGATAGCCGCGTTCCGGGTTACCCCTGCAACGCGAGCGCCATTCGTACTCGGCCCATCCCCGAGCGAAATCGCCGAGCAGCAGCAAGAGCAGCGATCGGCCGTAGTGTGCCCGCGGGTAATCCGGCTTCAGGACCAGCGCTCGCTCGTAACAAGCCATTGCCTCGTCCAGCCGCCCCTTGGTGTTCGAGGGCGTTGCCCAGATGTTGTGAACCTCCGCCCGGTTCGGAGCAAGCGCCAGCGCGTGCTCGAAATGGGTGATCGCCGCGCCTATTTTCCCTCGGTCGCGGAACACAACGCCCGGCCCGATCAGCGCATCGACATGATGGGGCTGTGCTGCGAGTGCTCGTTGGTACTGCTCGGCTGTAATTCACCGCGGTCGCAAAGCGCACTGGCATGATTGGCGAGCGTCGCGACTGCGTCGGTCCTTTAGAGCGAGCGCCCGCCGGTACCAAGATATCGCCATGTCGCACTCACCCTGATCGTGCAGCGCGGTGCCCAGATTGTTAAGGATCTCGACGGAGGCCGGCCTCAGGGCGGCTGCCCGCCTCAGATAGCGTATAGCCTATTTCGGTCTTCCGGAATCCTGGTAGAGGGTGCCGAGGTTGTAGAGCGTGCCGACCAAATCCGGTTTGAGGTCGAGCGCCCGTTGGTAGCATTCCGCTGCCTCGTCTTGGCGGCCGGCTTCTTTGAGTATATTGCCGAGGTTATGATGAAAACTCGGGATTTCCGTCGCGGACCGCAATCGCTCGCCGAATGTGGCCGACGGCCACTTCGGTTTGCCCTGGTTATGCGCCAGCAATCCGAGCATATGGAGAGCGTGGGCGCGATTGTGATCGCCGAGCAGGATCTGATGGTACCGCCGGTCGGCACCCGCGAAGTTTCCAGAGCGATGGCAGCTGAGCGCGGCGCCGAAATCCCGGAAACTTTGTCAAATCCGGCCAAGCCGGAACGCCTCAGGATCGACAAGGCGGCGCAGCCGTGATGCCGCGATGCGGGCAAAACGCATCGTCAATGCGCGGCGCCTGGCAGCATCGAGCTTGGTTACACTACTGTCGCGCAGTATCGCAGCACCGAACGCATCCGCCACCATCAGACCACATTCGTTTGGGATCAGCGGCTGTGGAAAGTCGTTCGGCACTGCAAAATAAAAGCGATCCGAGAAGTCGCGGTAGGCGGTCCATTTGTGATCAGCACGGAAATCGGCGACTGAGCCCTTGATTTCGACGATTACGAGATCGCCGGTCTTGCCGAGAGCGAGAACATCAGCGCAGCGGCGGTTGGCCAGCGGAAATTCTACCAAGCTCACGTAACCGAGTTGTTCGAGGGCGCGACAAACCCCGCGTGCTAAAGTTGCAGCGCCGGTTGGCTCGACAGGGAACGCGGACATGACGAGGCGCAAATCATAAGGCGTATTATCGGCCACGGCGAGGCTCGACGGAGGTAATGATGGCGGTGGTGACCAAGCGGGGCTTCCTGCGACAGGCCTGGGACCTTGCCTGGCCGTATTGGAGGTCGGATGAGAAGTGGTCAGCCATCGGATTGCTTGCATCGGTCATCGCGCTCAACCTAATTACGGTATGGCTCAACGTTCGCTTTAATTATTGGAATAATGACTTCTACAATGCGCTCCAGGAGTACCAATGGCAAGAGTTTTGGCGACAATTTGCGATATTCGGAGCGCTTGCGTTCGCGTTTATAGTGGTCGGGGTCTATTCCAGCTATTTGCGGGGAATATTGCATATTCGTTGGCGGCGCTGGTTGACAGAACATTTTCTGCACGAGTGGCTCAGAAACCAGGCGTATTACCGCATGCAGTTGAACCAGGCAGCGACCGACAACCCCGATCAACGTATCTCGGAAGATCTCGATCGTTTCGCGACGCTCAGCCTCGCCCTATCGCTGGGTCTGCTGAGTTCCTTTGTGACGCTTGTCTCGTTTCTGTCCATTTTGTGGATATTGTCAGGAGCCTTGATCGTTCCGCTTATGGGCGGCGGATCGATCGCTATTCCCGGCTACATGGTCTTCGCAGCACTGATCTATGCCGTCGCCGGTACGATTCTAACCCGGTGGATCGGGCAACCGCTGATAAGGCTTTCGTTCGATCAGCAGCGCTACGAGGCCGACTTTCGCTTCAGCATGGTCCGGCTGCGCGAGAATGCGGAGAGCGTCGCCTTCTACGGCGGCGAAGCGCGCGAGCTTGACACGTTCCAGAGCCGCTTCGCGCGGGTCGTCTGGAATTGGTGGGGCATCATCAAGCGGCGCAAGAGGCTGGCTTGGTTTACTTACGGTTATGACCAGCTCGCGATCGTCTTTCCGTTTCTGGTCGCTGCTCCGCGCTATTTCGCCAAGGTGATCCAGCTGGGCGGCTTGATGCAGATTGCCTCGGCCTTTCGGCAAGTCCAGGAGTCACTATCGTTTATTATCAGCTCCTATACGGAGATCGCCGAATACCAGGCGGTGGTGCAGCGGCTCGCAGGGTTTGGCGAAAGGATGGAGGAGATCCGTGCGGAGCGGAAATCACCGCAGCCGATCGAAATCGAGCGCGGCGGCGCCGGCGTCGAGGTCGACATGCTCGATCTCAACCTGCCCGACGGCCGATTGCTTCGGCCGAGCGTCTCGTTGGCGGCAAAGAGTGGCGAATCGCTTCTGATTACCGGCGCCTCCGGGCTCGGCAAGAGCACGTTGCTGCGGACTATTGCCGGCCTCTGGCCATTTGGTCGGGGCCGCATCCGCGTGGGCGACGGGCGCAGTCTGTTTCTGCCGCAGCGTCCTTATCTGCCTCTCGGCACCCTGGCGGACGCCCTCGTCTATCCCCGAGCGGCTTCGGAGCTGCCGCGCCAGAGCCTTGCCGAGGCGCTGCGCGCCGTCGGCCTCCCGCAGTTTGTCGGCCGGCTCGACGAAGAGGCGAACTGGGCTCAGCGGCTGTCGATCGGCGAGCAGCAACGGCTCGCTTTTGCCCGGGTGCTGCTGGCACGCCCCGAGATTGTCTTTCTCGACGAAGCGACTTCGGCGCTCGACGAGGCCGCGGAGGTCTCGTTATACCGGCTGTTGCGGGAAGCGCCGTGGCGGCCGACGGTGGTCAGCGTAGGTCACCACGGCACCTTGCGGCGGTTCCACGATGCCGTCGTCGACCTCGCGCACAGCCCAATCTCGCGGGCCGCAGTTGGCTGAGCTTACGAGACCGGCCATGCCGCGGAGCGAGGAGCTGGGACAATGACCGATAGCGAACAGCCACTGCGAGACCCGGTCGACCCGCTGCGCTCCGTTAGGATCGGCAAGCGCGAGAGCCTCAAGGCGCGGGGGATCGACCCCTACCCCTACAGCTTCGAGCGGACGCACGAGACAGGCCAGCTTGAGCGGCGCTACGCCGGGCTCGCGGCTGGCGCCGAGACCGAAGACAAGGTGCGGGTCGCCGGACGTATCAGGGCGATGCGCAACAGCGGCATGTTCATCGACCTGCACGATGCCTCGGGAAAGATCCAGGTCTTTTGCCACAAGGACGTGCTCGGCAGCGAAGACCTCGGCATCGTGCGTCTGCTCGACATTGGTGACCTGATCGGCGTGGAAGGCCTCGTTCGCCGGACACCACGCGGCGAGCTGACGGTCAACGCCTGCCAGGTTACCGTTCTCGCAAAAGCGCTGCGCCCTTTGCCGGAGAAGTATCACGGCCTAGCCGACATCGAGCTGCGCTACCGCCAGCGCTATGTCGACCTGATCATGAGTTCCCAAAGCCGAGTGACGCTGCTCCGGCGCAGCCGAGTCATTGCGGTGATGCGCAACTACCTCGCGGAGCGCGGCTATGTCGAGGTGGAGACGCCGATGCTCCACGCGATAGCCGGGGGCGCGTCGGCAAAGCCGTTTGTCACGCACCACAACACGCTCGACATTGATCTTTACCTGCGGATTGCGCCCGAGCTTCATTTGAAGCGCCTATTGGTCGGCGGTCTCGCCGAAAAATTGTTCGAGATCAACCGCTGCTTCCGTAACGAAGGCCTGTCACCGCGGCACAATCCGGAATTTACCTCGCTCGAGCTCTACGAGGCCTATGTCGATTACAGAGCGATGATGCAATTGACCGAGGAGCTTGTGACCGCGGCGGCAGAGGCGGTGATCGGGACATTGCGCATCAGTTATGGCGGAACCGAGATTGATCTATCGGTCCCGTGGCCGCGGCGCAGTATGGCCGAATTAGTGCACGACGTCGCTGGCATCGATTTCCTCGCCCTACCGAGTGCCGAGGCGGCTCGCGAAGCGGCGACCAGCATCGGCGCAGCGCTGACCGGCGCGGAAAATTGGGGACAGGCGCTGGAGGCGGCCTTTGCCGCCCGCGTCGAGGACACCCTGATACAGCCGGTCCATGTGACCGGATTTCCGCGCGAAATTTCCCCCTTGGCCAAGGCGGATCGTCACGACCCGCGCCTCGTCGAGCGCTTCGAGACCTACATCTACGGCTGGGAGATCGCAAACGCGTTTTCCGAGCTGACCGATCCGGAAGACCAGCGGGAGCGGTTTGTCGCGCAGATGAAGGCCCGCGCCGCGGGGGATGAGGAGGCGCAGCCGCTCGATGAGGATTATGTGACCGCGCTCGAATACGGTCTGCCGCCATGCGGTGGGCTTGGCATCGGCATCGATAGATTGGTCATGCTGCTGACCGACAGCCCGTCGATCCGCGATGTCATCGCGTTTCCCACCCTCCGGCCGCGCTGACGGTTTTTCACGGCGAGAGCGGCTACAGACAGCGGATCGTCCAATTGGTGAACACACCGGGCTCTTCGGCAGCTCGGTCGGGGGTATTGCGGTGGACGGTCTGGTCGACGACGCGATAACCGCCTGGACAGACGCGTTGTGCGAGCCGACGGTTCGGGCCCTCGGAACCGCCCGGAATTCCCCCGCTCTCGATCACGAAGGTGCGGCTGTCGATGCGGCTCACCGAGGCTTCGGTGCAGGCGGCAAGCAGGAGCATTGCAAGCGTTGCGAGCGCACGCATTCTCGGCTCACTAAAAAGTGATGGCATCGTCGGATAGGTTTATCGTCGGCGCCTCGTATATGCCAGCGGTCAAGCGACAAAGGCGGTGATCTGTTGTTAGCCGACGTCAACCGCAAAATCGACGATGGATCTCACTGATGGTTAAAAACAGCGGGTTGATCAACCAGTGGCTGATTATGGCGGCGCAAGGCGCTGTTCTGCTTGCGGCCGCCGGTTGCGCGCAACCCTCCGTGACAGCTTCGGTCAGCATTCCGCCGATTCCGGCGGGTGAAGCAAGGATCTGGTTTTATCGCGATTACGAACCTTATGCCGACAGGGGCCTGCCGGCGATCGCCGCAAATGGTCGGTATGTCGGCGCTGCAGAGCTGGGCGGCGCTTTTTACCGCGATGTGCCCCCCGGCAATTACGCCGTAACCGTTGAAACCACCGGAGTGGATTTCAACCAGGTCGCCCACCTCGATCTCGCCGCGGGCCGAGAGGCCTACGTAAAAGTCGTCTCGCTGCCGAGTTGGGAGACCGGCGGGGACAGGAACGAATGGCGACGGCCGACATTTTACGCTTGGCTGATTCCAAACCAGGTCGCGCAGGCCGATGTTGCACGCCTCTCCTTTCATGGCGGTAGCTGAGCGCGGCAGGAGCATGCCGAGCGTTTCGCTTCGCCGGCTGGCCAACGCGGTGGCCGGCGCTCTGCTGCTGTTTACCGCTAACTGCGCTCAGCCGGCGATCACGGGCTCCATCACAATCCCGCCGATCCCCGCTGGGGAGGCCCGCATTTGGATCTATCGGGATTACGAGCCATATGCCGGTAAGGGGCTCCCAGCGGTTGCCGCAAATGGCGGCTATATCGGGCAGGCTGAGTTGGGGGGCGCATTTTACCGGGACGTCGCCCCCGGCCACTATCGCGTCACAGTGGAGAGCTATGGCGTCGACGTTAACCAAGCCGCCGATTTCGATCTCGCTGCCGGTCGGGCGGCCTATGTCAAGATCGTCTCGAACCCGTCTTGGGTGGCCTACGGTATCGAGAACCAGATCGAGCGGCCCACTTTCTATGCCTGGCTGATGCCGAACGAGGCTGCGCAGGGCGATGTCTCGCATCTGGCTTTTTATGGCGGCGGCTGAACGTTCGGCGACTCGCAGGGCGGCGCAGTTGGGAATGGCAGGGTTCGGGCTTGTGATTTTCGGCTGCGCGCATTTGGCGTCGACCGCTTCCTTCCAGATCCCGCCAGTTCCGACGGGGCAGGCTCGAATCTGGTTTTACCGCGATTACGAGCCGTATGCCGGCCGGGGTAGGCCGGCTATTGCCGCAAACGGCGCCTATGTCGGGATCGCGGAGCTGGGTGGCGCCTTCTACCGCGATGTGCCTCCGGGGCATTATCGGGTTACCGTCGAGACGACCGGGGTGGATGTCAACCAGACCTCCGATCTTGAGCTTGGGTCCGGCCGAGAAGCCTTTATCAAGATCGTCTCGAACCCAAGCTGGGTCAGCGGCACTCTCTCAAACTACGAGCGACCGACGTTCTACGCCTGGCTCATCCCCAGCGAAGCTGCGCAAGGCGAGGTGGCAAAGCTCGCATTTTTCGGCGGTAACTGATCCGCGATCGCCGGCACGTTCAAAAGTTCTCCAGGCTCAACACTTCGCTGTCATAGTCGTACGCGAAGATCTCCGCGTGGCGACCCCAGTTGATGACGGTGTCGAGCACCCGCTCGGCCTCTTCTTCCGACAAATGATCCTCGAGCTCGCGTAAAAACCGCGCCGCCGGCGCACGATGGCCCGGGCGCTCATCGAGAACACGCCGGATGTGCGCGGCGAGCGGTACGTGCTTCAACAGTGCTTCGGCGAAAATCGGCTTGCGCGCCAGCATCTCGGCATCGGCATAAGCCCGGCCGAGCGGGGTCAGCTCGATGTCGCCGCCGCTAACGTGGGCAAAACCGAACAGCTGCAACGTTTCGATCAACGGGAAGAGCTCGTCCATCACGAGGTTCTCCTCGTCAGCCAGGTGGGGCAGATCAGCCCGGCCATAATATGGCGCTTCCGTCAGATTCTCGATCAGTCCGGAGAGCTGCTGGACCGAGGCGTCGGGCAGGCGAAACCCGATGCCGATGGGTTCGGGCTTCGCCCCGCGGCGCCCGTCGCGCCCGGGCTCGGTGGTCAATAGCGTGTAGACTTGGTCCACGATTTGACGAAACCCGGCGCTCTCGTGCGAGCGAGGACGCGGCAAGGAGATCGGGATTTCGGCCCGGATGCGGCCGGGGTCGCTGCTGAAGATCAAGATGCGATCGGCGATCTCGACAGCTTCCTCGATATTGTGCGAAACGATAACAA
>JAFASL010000439.1 GCA_019244535.1 Alphaproteobacteria bacterium | reverse complement strand
GCCAATTCCAGAGGACTTCGCCATGAAACATCTCCTGATCGCGGCGGTGGCGATAGCTGCATTAGCGACTTCCGAGCCTGTCGGGGCGCAAACGGCCGCTCCTGCGGCGCCGACTGGGACGGACATGATCGCCGCGCCAACGGCCCCGCACCAAGGCTCTGTGACGCGCGCTCACCATCGCCGCCATGCCGTCCAGTCCGCGAGACATCCGTCGACCAGCAGTTCGGCCAACCGACTGAACCAAAGCGAACTCTCTCGCTTCCAGTCGAATAATCCCGGTTCGATGAACCGGATGCCGGCGGGCGGAAGGGCGACATCAGGGAATACAACTCAATAAGGACCCTCAGCCGAGATGTGGTAGCCGCCGTCGATGTGGATCGTGTTGCCCGTCATTGCGTCGGCATAGCGGCTTGCGAGAAACACGCAAGCAGCGCCTACTTCCTCGATCGTTACCAGGCGCCGGGCCGGCGCCCGCTCAGCCACTCGCTCGATAAGGGCGTCGAAATCGGGAATGCCGGACGCGGCGCGGGTGGCCAACGGGCCGGCGCTGATCGCATGTACCCGGATCCCCTTGGGCCCGAGCTTGGAACACGTCGTCAGCCGGGCGTCGCAGCGTTATGAATTGCTTGCGCCGGCACCTATGTCGGTCGCCGCCGATTAGGTGCCCAGCTGCGAAGGTGACGCTGCAATCCGGCGGCGCATCAGGCCGGCCATTCGGGCCGCGCATGCGCGGGCTAGGTGATTTGCAAGGAGTTGAACCGCAACATCTGGTGAGAGGAGACGTGAATGATGTCGGAACAGCCGCAGCGGATGCAGCAGACCATGCCCGAGGAAGGCAGCGGATGGCATCGGGTCAATGCCGGACCGCATCTGCATATAATGTTCAATCCCAACCGTCAATTGCTCGGCCGGCAGCCAGACGAGATCGAACGGCCTTCAATTGTGGTCGCCGTCGCGGGCAAGCCGCAGCAAGCTCTCCGCTTAGATCCCTTTAGCGTGGGCAGCCACTATCATATTCGTCCAAGCCAGCGTGGCAGGCAAATTCCGCTTTGGGCCGAGGAGGGCCAAAAGCCGTTGGATGTTGCCCTGGCGTTCTTCGAAAAGCCGTTGCGGTTCCGCGGGCTCCTCGCACAGGCCGAAGAGGACAATATCGCGTTGCAGCTGGATGATGCTGATTTGGCCGCTGCCGCCCGGCAGATCCGGCAACTGTACGCACGCCATATGCCTGCCACTTGACGGAAGGGAGCAGACCCGCGGCAAGGCGGGCGATGACGCTATAGCACCGCGCAACCACGGGCACTTGCCACTTAGTCGGGCGCCCGCTGAGGCGAAATCCGGCAGCCGGCCCCAGCCCGGCAAACATAGGCGATCATCGCTTTTCCCCTCAGTGCTCGGCGCTCAGTTTTTCGAGTTCTCCCCGCATCGCCACGAGCCGGCGTTCGAGGATATTGACGATCTGTTCCCCAATCTCGGCCGCCGTGAGGGTGATCCGATTTATGAGCCCGCGTCTGGTATAGATTTGATCTTCGGTGCCGACGATCACTTCATCGGCATTTCCATACACGGTAATGAGTCGTTCCGTTTCCTGAATCTGTCGCATCAGATCATCGATGGCCACGGCCTCAGCTCCCCATTGCGTTCACTTGATCGGGCGGAGGAGTGAACCACAGCCGCGGACAGGGGCAAGGACCGTTCTCGCCAGCTGTCATCTTTCCGGCATGCCGAGCCTCGTTTTGGAGAGCCTGGGCCGTCGATTGAACAACCTCCGACATTTCTCTTATCTTATTCGGCGCCACTCGGCTATTGTCGTCCGCGCAGCAGCGCAGACGGCGTCGGCTTTCGTCCCGAGCGCCGCCAGCCTGACGAACCCTCCCGATTACGAGTCGCCCAGTCCACCAATTTTGCACCCACGCGGATCTCGCGGTAAACGCAGCAGGTGATTTTAGAGCTCCTAACCCACGGATTTCGCTAACCCGGAGATTGCGGATGCGGCCCGCGCGGCATCGCCGGGACGTGGCCTTCACCCACCGCGACCCGAAAGCCTCGAAACTGCTGCCGATTTTGCCGCGGTACTGGACGTTCGAATCCAGCTCCCTCCACCGGCGAGTCAGGTGCGTGTGTCTAGCGATGAAGGCTATTGGTACCGGCCCTCACTCGTGAGGCGCGATGGCTAGGGCTGATCAAATGCTATGCGCCGCTTTGTCGGCATCGACCTTGGCC
>JAFASL010000057.1 GCA_019244535.1 Alphaproteobacteria bacterium | reverse complement strand
GCGCCCGGTGCAGCGACTGCAGGTCCTGCTGGTCCGTCGACTTTACCGGCACGAAGTGCATTGTTAGACGCATGGCCGGTTCGAAGATCGCCTCCGCATCGACGGCATCGTTCTTCGAGCCCTTGACGAAGGGCTTCACGAAGCGCGGATTGATGAGGCGCGACTTCGCGGTCTATGGCGAGCCAGCGCCGGGCCCAATGATGCGCGCTGGCACAAGCCTCCATTGCGATCGCCGTCGGTGCGAGGATGCTGATCACCTCGCCCAGCTTGGCGCGGCTGACCTTCCGCGACAAGATCACTCCGTCGGTGTCAATGCCGTACAGGTGAAATGACCGCTTGCCGAGATCGATCGCAGTAATTCCAGTGCCATGTTCCCCTCCTTCGTTGGCGACCGCATCGTCGCCGGAAAGCGGGAGGCGTCCATCCCATAACATGAACATGAAGACGGCGGTCGAGAGCGTGTTTGTCGGCAAGGACCGCCAGTTCAACCGCCGTTTTCTGCAGATGTGCGGGCACTATCTGGCGGAGCCGACCGCCTGCACGCCGGCATCGGGTCGGGAGAAGGGGCAGGTCGAGAACCAGGTCGGCAACCTTCGCGAGCGGCTCTTCACGCCGCGGCTGCGGATCACAAGCTATGAGGAGCTGAACGCTTGGCTGCTCGACCGGTGCGTCGCTTATGCCAAGGCGAACCGGCATCCCGAACTAACTGACCAGACGATCTGGCAGCTGTTTGAGGCCGAACGTGCCAAGCTCGTGCCAATCAGCAGCCGGTTCGACGGGTTCCGCGCTACGCAGGCCGCGCTCTCCAAGACCTGCCTGGTGCGCTTCGACAACAATAAGTACCCGGTCGCCGCACGTGCGGTGGGTCGGCCAGTGTCTGACGACAGATAAAACTGGACCCCCTATTGCCTCATCGGCGGATGTTACCGTGATTGCCATGTCGCTGGTGGAGCGGATCGCCCACGGAAGTCCATAGGAGGGACCCGCGCGCGCCGCGCAGTGCCCTCATGAGCGACGGCGCGGCCCGCGTGGGTGGTGCCTATGAACCCTCGGGAGCGACCCGCGGTGGGTTTAAGCCGCCGGCCGTGCTGCAGCGTTCGCGACCGCCGACGCGCTTGGAAGACCAGCACTGATGGCAGCGGCGCAATCAATAATGATCCGACGCGCTTCTAGCCTACGCCAGTGCTTGACAGCACGCTGCACAGTCCGCGCCTGCTTGTCCGTGAACCTATCGGGGTGCACGGTTCTTAACCAAGGGGTAGACCCTGTCCGATTCTTTACGGGGCCCCTTCACCCCGAACACGGGCTTCCGGAAACTGATGCCGAGACAATTTGCCTCGCAATTAAAGGGCGGCTTGACCTGCCACGTGATCCGCGCTTCACTCGAACTCTCGACTACTGGTCACACACAGGCAAAAGGGTACATTGATCCCCATCCGTTCCGTACTAGGAGAGAAAAGGCAAGCGCTATCTAGCCGCGCCATTGACATATTGCGGGGGGTCGATACACGACCGGACAAGAAGCTTGATGTCCAGGTCACCAGCGAAAATCGCACGCTCGGCGTCGCCTATGAGCCCTCGCCATGGTCCGCATTGCGCCAGGCGATGCGATTAGCGGCAATCAATGCGCAGGGTATGAGTTTTGTCGATATCGGTTGCGGCAAAGGCCGTGTCGTCTTGGCCGCAATGGCGTACCCTTTTAAAGAGATCGTCGGCATCGATTACTCGCCTATCTTGTGTGACATCGCCCGAGAGAACGTCCGTTCGGCACGGCTGCTCGCAATGCGCGTCGACCCGCAGCGTGTCGTTATCGTCTGCGAGGACGTTACTCAATGGCAGCGCTGGCCACCCCGGGCAGTATTCTGGTTCGACAACCCGTTTCGCTTCGAGATCACGCAACAGGTTCTCGGCGTGATTGTTGCGTGTTCACAACTGTATGGCACCAACATGGTGCTGTTGTTTCATCGCATGTCGTCAAGCATCGGCCAGATCGATGCGGTGCTGGCGGCAGCACCGCCATCTTCACAGGGGCGGAGCTGGCGCAAGACGGTCGCGGCCGCAAACCTAGCGCCGCACTCGAGCAGTCTCAACGTCTGGGCGTTTGCTTGATGGTCGCTTAGCAGTCTTTGAGGACCGCGGTTCTGCACGTCAAGTCCATCAAAATCTCTCGCCGGATTGGTACGCATAGACTCGCGGCGGGGAGGCACCGCAGTGTCACCTCGGAGCGCTCGGAATCCATTTTCGCGTGTGCGCGGGTGACACCCAGCTTGGTAGTGCCAAAGGAATATGATGGTAGTGGCCAAGAGCGAGCGAACGACGGTCGAGCTCGGCAACTGAGTCGTCCATTGCTTCAAGGCGCATCACCGCTCGGCAACAAAGCACTTTTCTGCCCTTCAGGCTCATTAGAGGTTTGCGGGAAAGTTGCTAACGCATGCTATGGGGGTATCGTGACCGGGAAATCGCTGCTCTTTGTGACGGCATTTGTCGATGCCTTTTGCGGTGCATCAGCCGGTGCTAAAATCTCCTCAAAAAACGTGGACATCACGGTTGTCAACGCCAGTGGCGGAGGAACGCAGGGGATTGCCTGGGTCGGCTTTTCCAGCAAAACGTTTGTTGGCGGCTCCGGGTCGGCCGGCAGAATCGTCGGGAGGCTCGGCGCGATTATGAATCCAGCTCTGCCGGCGGCGGCCTGCTCGTGGTCCCTCGCAGGTGCGGACGCCGCCAAGTTCGCCGTAACCAGCTCGACTGGTGTCGTCAGGATTGGGGCGGCGGATCTTCCCCCGGGCAAGTATAGCTGGAACGCTGTGTGCACCCAGGCCGGTGCCGTGATGTCCCCCTTTGTGCAGGCGTTCAGCGTGGAGGCGCTTGCTGCCACAGTTCCGACCATCGAGATAGTTGACGGTCCTATTTTCAGTACCGGGGACACAATCACCTTTACCGTGAGGAACGCGCCGGTCGTTCCGTACTATGTATTTCTGGGCGAGACACATGGCCATCAAGACAGCAACGCTCCTGGTCACACACTCTTCAATGATGGGCATTGGGAAGGCACACTAATGCATACCATCCCTCCCGGCAATTCAAATACTACGGTGAAATTCACCGTGCCGGACCAGAAACAAGGCCCCAATGATGCCTACCTTCAGCACTACATAGCGTCTCTCAGTGCAGACGGGAATTATAGTGGCGAGCTCGCTGAGAGCAGCTGGTTCGGTGTCAATCCCGCATATGACCGGCAGCCGCCCGCAGCAACTTCACCGGGCTTCGCCGATCCGTTCACGCCCCAGCACACGGTGACCGTCTGCCCGTCCGGGTGCGATTTTACCTCGCTGCATAGGGCGGTCATTTCAGTCCAGGACTACACTTTAATCAAGGTCAAGGCGATACGGAAGGGTTTCTACCGGGACTGCGTCAGCATTGAGGGCCCGAACTCGGGTGGCCCCGGCGGAGGCGCCGGCGGTCCCAACATCACTCACATGTGGATAAAAGGGGTA
>JAFASL010000391.1 GCA_019244535.1 Alphaproteobacteria bacterium | reverse complement strand
GCCTCCGGCGCCCGCTCGGTTCTCTACGATGAATTGCTTTCCCAGTCGCTCTGATAGCCATTGCCCTATAACACGCGCAGCGATATCGGCAGCGCCCGCGGGGGCAAAGCCGACGACGATGCGCACCGGTCGCGACGGATAGGCCTGCGCGCTCGTGGTGCTCGATACAACGGGCAACGCGGCAACGCCCGAGGCCAGATGCAGGAATTGTCGTCGGGGTACTTTCACGGTGCCCTCCCAGGAGCAGGTAATCCCTACTCGGCCTTGATCTTAAGCTCCCTGGCGAGTCGCGCATACTTTGCCAAATCCTGCTGCATGACTTTGGCCAAGTGCTCGGGGGGTCCCCCGACAGGCTCTTGGGCTCCCTCCAGCAATCGTTCGCGTACTACCTTGTCCAAAAGCGCCTTGTTCATCTCGGCATTGAGCCGAATAACAATGCTTGTCGGGGTGCCTAGTGGAGCGAACACGCCTAGCCTGCGCATTCCGACGATCCCGACCACCCGTTCCGATTCATCGCGACCACCTGTTCCGATCGATCGCGACCAGGGCGGGGCGCGGCGCTGAGGGCGCCGTTGGGTGATCATGGTTGATGTCAGGCTCCCTTTGGGTTGGTCAAGCGCGATGGTAGGGCCGTCCCGGTAGTCAACAGGAGGGACCCGCGCGCGCCGCGGCGTGCCCCATAGCTGACGCGGCGGCGCGCGCGGGAGGTCCCTGTTGACCCACCGGGGCGGGCCGGGAAGTTAGAAACGGAATTCATCGTGAGCTTCCTTTTGCAGATTTGGAGAGGGGCGCGCCTGCGCGCGCCCCAGAATCGTTTGCAGCTGCGTGCACAGTTGAATGCATTTGCTCGTTGGCTTTGAGCTTGCGCATGGATGGCCCGTCCAATTCCAGACGATACGAATTGTGGACGATGCGATCGAGGATCGCATCGGCGAAGGTCGGCTCACCGATGATGTCGTGCCACTTGTCGAGCGGAAGTTGACTGGTAATCAGAGTTGAGCCCCTGCCATGGCGATCCTCGACGATCTCCATCAGATCGCGCCGGGAACCGGCGGTGAGCCGATCCGGTCCCCAATCATCGAGGATCAACAGATCGGCCTTGACCAGAGTGCGGAACAAACGGGCGAAGCGACCATCGCCATGTGCAAGTTCGAGGTCCGCAAACAACCGCGGCACGCGAGCGTAGTACACGGTGTACCCATCCCGACAAGCTTTCTGCGCCAGCGCGCAGGATAACCAGGATTTGCCGATTCCGCACGGGCCGGTGACGAGCAAATTGCGGTGCTCCGCGATCCATTTGCCGGCCGCAAGTTGCTGGAACAGCGCCTTGTCGAGTCGTCGCGATGTCCGGTAATCGACGTCCTCAATGGCGGCTTGGCCGTGGCGGAGCTTGGCGCTGCGCAACCGGACTTGAAAGCGTTTGGTATTGCGATTGGCTGCCTCGCGATCGAGCAGCAGCGCTAACCATTCAGCGTGTCCGAGATCGGCGGCTTGCGATTGGTTCTGCAGTTCGATGAAGGCATCGGCCATGCCGTCGAGCTTTAATGCCCTGAGCTGGTTGAGCGTGGGATGTGTCAGCATCGATCCTATTCCTCCTCAATGGAAGTAACCAGGGCCACGGATGTTGGAATGCCCTATCGACGGCCCGTCCGTGGCGGCTGCGGGACGTTTGGCATCGAGATTGCTCCTGAGGATCGAATTGACGGAGGTGTAGGAGCGTGCGCCGATCTCAAGCGCCCGGCCGCAGGCGGCCTCCAGCCGCTCCCGGCCGTAACTCTTGGCCAGGCGGATGATGCCGACCGAGGCGCGGAAGCCTTGCTCGGGGTGCGGGCGCTCGCGCATGATGATCTCGACCAGCGCCGCGGTATTGCGCCCGATCTCGCCGGCCTGTCGTCTGATCCGCTCCGGCGTCCAATCCGCATAGCGCCGGTGGCTGCTCGGCATGTGCTCACGTATTGTCGTGTGCCGGCGGTCGGATGATGCACGCAGATGCACGGCGACTCGATTGCCGCGATGGAACACTTCAACGGTCTGCGCCGCGACACGTACCCACACCGTCTCGCGCAGGAGAGTGTGCGGCACGGAGTAGTAATGGTGTTCGACTTCGACATGATAATCGAAGCCGACCTTGCATTGCTTCCATTCCGCGTAGACGTAAGGCTCGACCGGCAATGGCTTGAGCGCGGGGCGTTCGATCTCATCGAATAGCGCACGCCGACTCGTTCCCAAGTGCCGTGTCACCCGGGCATCGAGTTGCGTCGTTAGCTCGCTGATGGCCGCGTTTAGCTCGGAGAGCGAGAAGAAGCGCCGGTTGCGCAACTTGGCCACGATCCAGCGGGTCGCCACCTGCACCGCTACTTCTACTTTCGCTTTGTCGCGTGGCTTTCCGGGACGCGCCGGAACGATCGCAGTGCCGTAGTGAGCGGCCATCTCCGAATAGGTGCGGTTGACCGCCGGCTCGTAGAAACATGCTTTGCTGACCCCCGACCTCAGATTGTCGGAAACTGTTTGCGCCGTCACCCCGCCGAAGAACGCGAAGGCCCGCACATGCGAGCCGATCCAATCGAAAAGCCGCTGGCTAAAAGTCGCTTCCGCAAAGGTGAAGCTGGATGCGCCGAGGACCGCGACGAACAACTGACACTCGCGCACCTCGCCGGTCGTCCCGTCAACCACCTCCAGCGTCGTGCCGCCGTAATCAACAAACGTCCGCTCGCCGGCGACATGCAGTTGCCGCATCGTCGGCGACAGGCGCTGCTCCCAGCTGCGGTAGAGATCGCAGTAGCGGCTGTAGCCGTACCCATCCGGATAGGCTTCCCGATATTCCTCCCAGGTCAGCTGCAGCGTCACACCTGGCCGGCGGAGCTCGCGATGAACCGCCGCCCAGTCAGGCTGCGGTCGCCGATCCTTCGCCGTCACCGGCGTCGGCGGGTATACGACCCGCTCGAGCGCCTCATCGCTCAGGTTCTCGGGCAGCGGCCAACTCAAGCCGGCCCGCCTCACACGCCGAATAATCTCGCCGGCCGTCGTTACGCCGATCGATAAGCTCGCCGCGATCTTGCGTTTCGACAGACCATCAGCACGCAGCCTCAACACGTCGCCTATTTTGCGCATGGGTAATCTCTGTCCAGGCATGCCCCGCTCCCTTCAAAGGAAGACGCGAGGAATGCCGATTCGCAGATCACCCAACGGGCGCCGGTCACACCCGTCCACAGCCTGGTCGCGATCGATCGGAACAGGTGGTCGCGATCAATCGGAATCGGTGGTCGCAATCAATCGGAATCGGTGGTCGCAATCAGTCGGTGCGCGCACAGTGTTGGGGGAAGCCCCGCCGTTGATTGTGGAATCGGACGAGCCGCCGAGATTCCCAGCACCGGCACTGCCCGCTCCGGCGCCAGCACCGGCAGCCCCACCTGCTCCGGCGCCCACACCACCCCCTCCGCCTCCCCCGCCGCCACCTCCACCACCGCCCTGGCCAA